>NZ_JBSWSR010000002.1:0-219002 GCF_054095695.1 Candidatus Nitrosopumilus sp. bin_6a | reverse complement strand
TTGGAATGACTGTAGAGTTTGTTGGAATGACTGTAGAGTTTGTTGGAATGACTGTAGAGTTTGTTGGAATGACTGTAGAGTTTGTTGGAATGACTGTAGAGTTTGTTGGAATGACTGTAGAGTTTGTATTTGTTAATAATTCCAATTCCATTTGGGCAATTATTTCTTCAAGGGTTAATTCAGGTACAACCATAGCAGCATAGATATCTTTTGTTTGTTCATACATTGCAAAAATTTGTTCATCATCTAAAACATAATCATATAATGAAATATTATCTAATTTTCCAGAAAATTTATTATTAGATTTTATTTTGTCTTCTTTTATAACAACTGTTGCACCAATTACAATATCTTCTTTAGAGGAAATCTTTTCAACAGGAATTACTTCTAATTGTCCATTTTCTACAAGAGTTGGAATACCAACAACATCTTTTGTTGTTTCTTTTGTACCATTTACAAATATTGCAATGTGTTCACCACTAAAAGTTGAAGACAAAAATGACCAATCTTCTGTAATTGTACTAGTAGATTCTACACTAGTCCATTTTATTCCGTCAAATACTGAAAATTTTGCAGTATTTTCTGATTGAATATTATTACTAATTGTTAAAGAAAATGATTTATCTTTACTTACAACAGTAAATTCTGCAGATCCTGAGGAAAATTCAGGTTTTACCCAAGCAGTCACTGTCAAACCATCAACATCATCAGTGACTGTGACATTTTGGATTTGAACAAAAGTATCTTGACCATCTAATTCCAGAGTTGGTGATTTTAATTCGGTAGAGTTTGATTCGGTAGGTGGTTCATCAAATTGGAATGTAACAGTTGCATCTGGAACTATAATTTTGGGAATGATAGGCTCAGTAGAGTTTGATGCAATGATAGGCTCAGTAGAGTTTGATTCTATGATAGGCTCAGTAGAGTTTGATGCAATGATAGGCTCAGTAGAGTTTGATGCAATGATAGGCTCAGTAGAGTTTGATGCAATGATAGGCTCAGTAGAGTTTGATGCAATGATAGGCTCAGTAGAGTTTGATGCAATGATAGGCTCGGTGGATGTAGAATTAATAATCATAGAATCATTTTTAGAATCTTCAATGATTCCATCAAAAGAAAATTCTTCAGCATATGCAATTCCCCAATAAGATGAAGAGATAGAAAATGGAGTTACAACAGCTGTAGAACTTAATAAAATTACAAAAAAGAAACATGTAATTTGTTTTATATTTTTATGATTAAGATTTTTGTTATCAGTTCTTAGAAAAATATATCCAATAATAGGTAAAGAGAAAATCAAAATGATAGGACTGTCTAATGAAAATAATAAATCATCAATATTGTCAAATTCTGAATTTGGAATTAATTCAGATGAAATAAAATTATTTGTTACAAATTGATCATTATCAAAAGACCAAACAAGTTTTAATTTATCAAAATTAAATAATGTAAATATATCATTATCATCAAGTATTTTATTTTCTTCTAAATCATTAAAGGATAATTTAGAATTTTCATTATGTAAATCAAATATTTGTTTTGATGATTTCTTTTCTAAAATTCTATCCATGATTGCAATTTTTTTTGGATTTTGTTTTAATGATCCTGTATATTCTACAACTTCATTCAAACTAATTTCAACTTTTTCAAATAATTCAATTTTTTTGATAGAAGATATTTTTGGTTTTTCAATTAAGTTATTTGAAGTATTTTCATTTTGATTTTCATTTGAATTAATATGCAAAGATTCATTCAAACTAATTTTTTTATTATTTGTAATTAATTGAAATGAAGTATTTTCATTTTGATTTAAAAATTTATTTTGATCATCCAAAACAACATTGTCTGCAAAAGTAGTAGAATGTGAAGGTATGAAACTAAAAAGTGAAGTGATCAAAATTGTGAAAACGAATAATGATATAGTTTTATTCAAATTGCATCACTCCAGAGAAATTTGGGTAAATCTCAAATTCTGCTTTACAGTGATTGCTCAAATATTGACCCATTTTCATTAAACAAGATTAGTAGTTAGAACCAATAAGATACAAGGAATTTGAGCAACGATCTATGTTCCAAAATGGAATTGAAGTAAATTCAGACATCCAAAAAGGAATCTCATTTTTTGGCAATTTTTTGAGAAAATAGATGATTTTTCAAAAAAAGTTTAGATGATTTATCAATCAAAAAAATAGAATTTTTGAAAACTCACAAAATTAGAAATTAAAATAATGAAGGTAAATTAGTTTAAAATAATTTACGATGTATAAAAAATTTAGTTATGACATTATATTTTTTGAAAAGAATAGTTCTGAAATTTGTAAAAGAAAATAGTATTTGTCTAAACTAATTGAAATAAATGATTAATTATAACTTTAATTTTTATATTTTATCTCTAAACAATAATACCATATATGTTATGAAAAATAAAACACTTGTCTAAAAACACATAATCAAAATATAATTCAAAATATTGTTTAATATAATATTTTTAATCATATAGATAAGATGTAAAAAAGAAATGATTGTTTGGAAAATAAGTTAGATTTGGGAATAATTTTTGAAAACTCTCTACTGAATATAGTTAAGACCAAATATTTTCTTTGAAGGTGAACTTTTTATTTATTACAAAGTTACCAAAGGATGCAATACCTACTGCGGTAATTAGTGCAAATGGATAAGACATCATGCTCTCTTCTACTAAGGTAAAAACTAGTCCCAACTGTATTATAGCACCTACAGAACTAAATGATACAAATTTTCCAAATTGCTTAAGCGTTTTTTTAATTGAGAAATCCTTATCTTCAAATGTCCAATATTTGTTTAAAATAAAGTTTGAAGTCATAGAAGAAGTGATTCCAATAGCATTTGCATAAAGATACAATGAGTCTGTAAATCCATTAGAAAAAATATAAGATACAAGCAAATTGATGGCCAATCCAGTTGCACCTATAGTGTAAAATCGTCCAGCTTTATACAAAAAATTTACAGACTTTCGTTTTTCGTGTTTTGAAGACAATTTCCCATACTGATACAGTTTCCATACTGATTTTACATAATCCACTATAGTGTCACGATCAAGTTTGCTTGAACCTTCTGTTCTATCTGAGAAAATATATGGTATTTCTTTGACTTGAACCCCTTTTGTTTTGACTAGAATTTCCATTAACATTTTGTAACCTAATACATCAAATTTCAAATCACCAATAATACTTCGTTTAAAAGCAAAAAATCCAGACATTGGATCATTAATCTTTATTCCAAGGAACTTTTTTGCAATATTGTTACCTAATTTACTTAGTAATTTTCTTTTTAATGGCCAATCTCTAATTCCACCACCTGAAACATATCGTGAAGCTACAACAATATCTGAATGAGATTTTTTTAATGTTTCAATCATTTTTGGAATGATATTGGGAGGATGCGAAAAATCACTATCCATGACAATAATAGTTTCACCTTTTGCATGTTGAATTCCATTCAAAATAGCAGAACTTAATCCTGATTTTGTTTTTCTGTGAATAATATCTATAGTGTGATTTGCAGCATTTTTTAATGAATTAAGATAGTCCTCCACCATTTTTCCTGTTCCATCTGGAGAGTTATCATCTACTACTATTGTTTCTGTAAACATATTTTTTGGTAAATTTTCGTTTATGGATTTTAACATTTTTAGAATATTCTGTGATTCATTATATGTTGGAACAATAATTGATATCAAATTATTATTTTCTTCTATAGTTTCACTTTCCAACTGATTTTCCTGATTTTTACCAGATATTAAATTTTAAACGTCTGAATTATAGAAGATAGGCATAAGATGAGCTTTTAAAATAAAAAGAAAAAAGAGTTGAGACTAACTGGTGCTTCCTACAGTAATAGTCCAGGTAACATCTAAGCTGTCGCCAGCTGTAACTTCAACAGATATGGTCTGTGCAGAGAACATGTTTGGAGGTGTTCCATTAGCAGTACATCTGCCTGTAGAAGCGTCTACAGTAGTACATGGTCCATCAAACAATCCTGCTGATGTAACTGTGGTCGAATTGGTAATAGTTGAGTCAACGAATGTGAATGGATTTTCAGTAGCAATTGTTACTGTTCCACCATTAGAAGATGCAACACCTGTTACTGTAGTATCTTGTTTTGTAGCCATTATACCACCTGCAGCTGTTGCTACTGCAGTTCCACCACCATCAACAAGGGTAGTATCTGCGGCATCAACATTTAGTGTGCCATTACCGATTCCAATGTAAGTAAATCCAGCAGAGGAAAAAGAGCATGTTGAACCAGTTGTTGTTTTGAAGATTGACACAAGAACACAGTCGTCACCTCTATTTACAACCATGTTATCAGATTGGTGATAGCTTTTGATTGCACCAGTGCTGTCTCTTACTACATATTCTACATGTCCCATCATTGCTGCTCCAGATTCTGGACTAATTGCGCCAGTTGCTAGTGCAAGAGAAGGGCTCGTATTCATTGAAATAGCACCTACAGATACTGCTGAAACAACAGCAAGTAAGGCTATCAAAGTTGTAGTTTTCATTACTAGGTGTAATAGAGATCTATATTAAATAATTATGGAACATATGCTAAAAATCAAGTTCCATTTCGGATCATGGAACTTGTTCCATTACCATACTTTCAGTAAGTTCTATAGAATAATTGGTTCCTTTAGGCTCTGAATCAGTTTCAGGCAATTCAATATCATCAGTGCTTGTATCATTTAGATTAGACATGTAAGCTGATGCTACTCCTATAATTACAATGATAACAACAATACCAATAATGATTCCTACTTTCATTAAACTGGTTTAGTAATTTCATTGTATTAAAGTTGTCTAAATTTAATTCAAATAATTTTTATTTTAATATTATCAAATACTTGAGATGCAAAGACTTTCTACTATTTTACTTGTTTTTTTTCTAATATTATTGCCTATCAACATTTATGGAATTACTGAATTAAATGATGAAAAATCCATACTCATTACACGATCAGATGTAATGAAAGATGTAGTATTTGATGGAAAATGGACATCATATTTAGAATGGAAAAACACATCATGGAATCCAATTAAATCAAATGACAATACAGTATATCATTTAAGATCTGCTCACCAAGGAGATTTTATTTATTTACTCGTGGATGTAGTGGCAGATGAAACACCAGATTTTAATGGAGACAAAGCAATTATTTGTGTTGACTCAAAGAATAACAAAAGTGAATTTTTAGATGATGATGATTATTGTTTTGTTGTTGAACTACAAGAATTAAATTTTTTTGAAATACTGTTGAATCAACAAAATAGTGTTATTTTACAAGCAAAATCATCATCTACATCTCTTGAAGATTTAGATGAAATTACGTCAGAGGAATTTATTGGGATAGGTACAGTATCAGACAAGGAAGATAGATACAGTACAGTTCCACATGCAAGTTATGAGTTTAAAATTCCAATTGAGTTAATTGGAAGATCAGATAATTATGGATTTTTTATTAATGTATTTGATTCAGAAGAGGGAATGAATTATTCATGGCCTGAAAATATACATTTAGAGAAATGGGAAATACCAAGTCCATCACTTTGGGGAAATTTGATATCTCCTGATAAATCACTTCCAGAATTTGAATTACCAATATTAGTTATTTTTTCTGCAGTAACATTAATTATCATAATAACATCAAAAATCAATATCAATTATAAATAAATTAATTAAAAATTCATTACGTAGTAATCAATTTCTTAAAAATTAAAACAAAAAGAAGAACTGTTCGTCTTTTTTACTCTAATCAAATGCTGATGTAGAGCTTTGAGACGAAAGTCCAGTTGAAGATGGTACAGATGGGAATTTGTCTCCTATCTGTTGCTCAGCTACTGCAGATGCTTCTTGAAGAATCTTTTCGGTTTCTTCACTTGAAGCGGCAGACTCCATACTAAATGAGTCTCCTGCAAGTGAATCCATCATTAGTCCATTAAGTGTCTGGGTCATACTGTTCAATTCTGAATCAGCTTCTGGCATGAATCTTCCTAGCGATGACTTCAATCCCTTCATTGTAGACATTGCTGGTCCAATTGCTACCATAGCATCACCAAGATCATGAATAGTTGTCAGTCTTAGTTGGACTTGTTCTAATGACATTCTTGCATTGCCGAGCATCTTTGTAACTTTACGAATTTCAGCTAATTCGTTAGACAAAACTCTACTTGTGCTAGTATCATGTTGCTGCATTGCAGTCACGACTCTTTGAAAGAGTTGCGCATCTCTCTCGTGCAGTTTACCTAACATAGAGTCCATTTTTGAGATTTGGACTTGTAGTTTGTTTACTGCCTGTTGAATTCGTGGTTTTAATGCACCTTCAGGCTTTACTGCATCACGTAGTTTGCCAGTTACACTTTGGGTCTCCTGATGAGCCCAAGTCTTATCGAAGTTTGGCATGATGAAGAGTTTAGGAATTTAGTCTTAATCAACGGTGTAAATTTAGATCAGTTTTAGATTAAATTTAGCTAACAAACATTACTCTCAAATTTTAAGAAAAAATATGGCTAAAATAGCAGTTTTTGATTCAGGTCTGGGCTCATTGTCAATAATTAAAGCAATCCAAAAAGTATCAAAGTCAGAGATCATCTATTTTGCAGACCAACAAAATTATCCCTATGGAGACAAATCTCAGGCTCAAATATCTAAAATTATTCAAAAATCAATCAAACTTTTAGAAGAAAAATTTTCTCCAGACATTATAGTTGTCGCATCAAATACGCCTAGTTTAATGCTGAATATAACAACAAATAGAATAATGGATGTAAAACCTCCATTAAAAGAAGCTGCAAGAATATCTAAAACAAAACAAATTGGAATTCTTGCAACAAAGAGTGCAATTAATAGTAAAGGTTTGATAGAGTATATTAAAAAAAATAATTTTCCAAGAAAAATCAATATTTTCAAAATTAATGGATCAGAACTTGTTGAATTGGTAGAATCTGGAAAATTTATTTCAAATAAGAAATTTTGTCAAAAAATTATTAAAAATACTCTTAGTGATATATTATTTCAAAATAATATAGACACCATTACACTTTCCAGTACACATTTACCATTTTTAAAATCATTACTAAAAAAACAATTTCCAAAAATAAATTTTATAGATCCATCAGAAAATGTAGCAATGAAAATTTTACTGGTAACAAAAAACAAACAATCAAAAAAAAATTCATTAAAAATTTTTGCATCAGGTGATACAGAAATATTTCAAACTAAATTAAATAAAATCGGAATTAAAAATAAGGTTAATTTTTTATCTTCTTAGCTTTTCTATAACCATGACTAAATTTTTTGTCATATAGTTTAGAGTATTCATAAGTTTCAGGATCTATTACGTCACTAATAATTACAATTGCTGTACGAGTAATTTTTTCTTCTTTAATTTTTTTAGCAATATCTCCCAACGTACTTTTGATAATTTTTTGATCAGGCCAGCTTGCTCTGTAAACTACTGCAACAGGAGTTGATTTTTTATAACCTCCTGCAATTGCTTCAGTAACTAATTTAGATATGAGTTGTACACTAAGATAAAAAATCAATGTTGCTTTATGTTTTGCAAGCTCTGAAATTTTTTCGCGTTTTGGAACTTTGGTTCTAGATTCCCCTCTTGTTACAATTATTGTTTGAGTGACACCAGGAAGTGTTAATTGCATTCCAAGGGCAGCTGCTGAGGCTAAAAATGCAGTAACACCAGGAACGACTATAGATTTTATTCCTTTTTTTTCAAGATTATCAATCTGCTCTTTGATTGCACCATAAATTGAGGGATCTCCATCATGTAACCTGACAACCAGCTTGTCTTTTTTTGCATTTTTATATAACAGATCAAAAATTTCTTCTCTAACTAATTTAGCGGCATCATATAATTTTCCTTTCTTACATAGTTTCAAAATTGGATCAGGAATTAATGATCCTGAATATACAACAATGTCTGCTTTTTGAATTAATTTTTTAGCTTTAACTGTAATTAGTTCAGGATCACCAGGACCACATCCAACAAAAAATACTTTAGACACGTTTTACCACCAAGATTGAAAAATATTTTGTTGTTAAAGTCTTGTCATTTACTTCACCTAAAGTCATTTTTCTAATAATTTCATTTTCTGTTCCTAAATCTTGCCCAATTGCAAAAATAGAATTATCAGGAAATCCAGATTCTTTTAGAACTTCAATTACTTTATCGAAATATCTTCCATCTTTTAGAAATATCATTGATTCCGAATTTTTTGCAATCTCTTTAACACTTGATAAATCATAACAGGATGGAATGATAGCAACTTTTTCTGCACCTTCAGCTATACTTACTCCAACTTTAGATGCAAATGTAAACATGGAAACAATACCAGGGATGACACTGATGTTTATATCAGGATAATTTTCTGTCAGATCTTTGTGCATGTAGATCCATGTGCTATACAAGAAAGGATCACCCACAGTAAGGTATACAACATTCTTTCCAGTCAATACAGTTTCTGCCATTATTTTGGCATTTTTTTTCCATGTTGTTTCTAGAATATCTTTGTCTTTGGTCATTGGAAAGATCAGTTTTACAATTTCTTGATTCTTTGATTTGTCAATAATTGGTGAAACGACACCAAATGCGATACTAGGTCTGTCTTCCTTTGAAGCAGGACACATTATGATATCGGCATTCTGGATTGCCTTTACAGCTTTTACAGTTAGCAGATCAACATCCCCAGGACCTACTCCTATTCCAATTAAACCAGGCATGAAATGTATGATTTTCTTCCTAATTAAAAATCTAGATTAGATTTTAGTAGCAGATATGATGGTTACAGGATTTCTTGCAAGCATCATTGTTCCTGTACTAGTTTTTCTACTCTTTGATATGGTGACTTGAGTGATATCAACAGATTCAAACTGTAATTTTTCCAATGTTTTCAAAACAGAATAAAGTGTTTCAATTAGTATAATGCCAATTACAATTCTACCTCCAGATTTGAGTTTATTCTCAGATAACTCCACTATCTCTTTAGTGTCTCCACCTGTTCCTCCAATGAAAATAGTGTCTGCTTCTTCAAGTTCTTTAATTTTTTCTTTAGCATTACCATGAATTACCGAAATATTTGACAAGTCAAATTTCTGAATATTTTTTCTAGTTAATTTTATAGCATTTTCATCATAATCAATTGCTAATACTTTGCCTGATGATTCAATTTGTAAAGCAGCTTCAACAGAAATAGAACCACTACCACATCCAATGTCATAAACAATTTGTCCTGGTTTTAGTCTAGCTTTACTAATTTGAACAACTCTTATTTCTTCCTTAGTAATTGGAACTTTCTCTTCTCTTTCAAATTCTTCATCAGGAATGCCAGGTGTTTTAAATTTCCACATATGCTACAACCATTTTTTAAAATATACGCTAAATATTGATTCCATTAGTTACTGTTTCTAAATGGGTTAATGTGTAACTTACAATCCATGAAAACAAGTACAGGAAAACATAGCTACCAATAGCTTGTGTAACAATTTTTTTTCTATCAGATGATGGTAATTGCATTTTCATTCCTTTTGCAACAATGACTGTACCAAAAAATATTACAATCATAAATCCAATAGATGCCCATCTTCGGTCTTCGCCTTCAATGTCTTCAAAGATGAAAGTAGCTGCAGTTCCTGCTATTATAGCCAAAGCAACACGCATCCAAAATAATTTATTTAATTTTCTATCTTTTTCACTTTTCTCAGCAATACTTACAGGTGGTTCTCCTGATGGTGTATCAGGTACTGGTTCTGATTTTTCTATTTCAGGGGTATCTGCAGGAATATCTTCAACTGATTCTTTTTTTGAATCATTTGGATCTACCGTAGGTTCAGATTTTTTCTTTTTGAATTTTGCCAAGTAATTTTCTAGCGTGACTCAGACAAACCATGTTTAATATCTTTGGTCAAAGTATGAGCATATCAAAGCAAGAGTATAATTTTAGACAAAAATTAGGATGTTCATGGCATTAGCAGGAATAGAACTACGATATTTAGTTGATAAAATTTCTGAACAAGTTCAAGGATACTATATCAGCAATATTTACGGCATTACAAAAGACAGTATTCTCTTCAAACTTCATCATACAGAAAAAGACGATCTATTCATGATGATTTCAACTTCTGGTGTATGGTTAACTGCGGTAAAAATTGATCAGATGGAGCCTAACAGATTACTCAAAAGATTACGAAGTGATCTGCTGCGATTAAAATTAAAGAAAATTGAACAAATCGGCGCAGAAAGAATTGCATATTTTACTTTTGAGGGATTTGGAAAAGAGTTTGTTTTGGTGGGTGAATTTTTTGGGGATGGGAATATTTTACTCTGTAATAATGAAATGAAGATTCTTGCATTACAGCATTCTATAGATGTAAGGCATAGAAAATTAAGTGTGGGTTTGGAATATGTTCAACCACCAAATAGCGGACTAGATATTTTTAATTTGAAAGAGTCAGATTTTGATGAACTTAAAACAACGGATTTGGTTGCAGCAAAATGGTTTGGAAGAACTTTGGGACTGCCAAAAAAATATGTTGAAGCTGTATTTGAAATTGCAGAAATTGACGGGAAAAAAATTGGAAATTTGCTATCTCAAGAAGAGATAAAAAAAATTTTTGAAACTGTAAAAAAAATTGTCTCAGATGTAGTATCAGGAAATCATGATGCAGTCATAATTAGAAATGAAAAAATTGAAGTTCTTCCTTTGAAATTGGGAAAACTAGAAGGTGAGATAACACAAGCAAATAGTTTCATTGAAGGATTAGATACTGTTTTTACTGAAAATATAGTTGAAAAAGGAAAATCTGTTCAAACAAGTGGTTCAGATAAAAAAATCAAAGAATTACAAACGCAAATTTCTGAGCAAGAAAAAGCCATTGAGATGGTAAAAGAAAGATCAAAAAACATTACAAATGTGGCAAATTCTCTTTTCGAAATGGTATCAAAAGGAATAATCTCAATTGGTGATGATAAAGCTCAAGAAATTTTAGCAAAAAATAATGCAAAATTAGTTAGTGAGAAAGGAATATCATTAATTGTAGTTCAAGATGAAAAAATAAAAATAAACACCCAGTCTCCACTTCAATCAATTGCTTCGGTATTATTTAATGAAGCAAAAAAACAATCAGGTGCAATATCTTCAATTCAAGCAATTAAAGAGAAAACAGAAAAAAAATTGGAAAAATTTCAAAGTAAAACAGAAGCTGAAAAAGATCTTTTTGTAGTTACAGAAATTAGAAAAAAAAATTGGTACGAAAGATACAGATGGTTCTTTACAACAGATGGGTATCTTACAATAGGTGGAAGAGATGCTGCATCAAACTCTGCAGTAATTAGAAAACATTTAGACAAAAATGACAAGATATTTCATGGTGATATTTTTGGTTCTCCATTTTTTATTTTGAAAGATGCAGGAAATGTACCAGATACCAGTATGAATGAAATTGCTCATGCAACAGTTTGTTTTAGTAGAGCATGGAGAGAAGGAATGTATGGCGTAAGTGCTTATTGGGTTAATCCTGAACAAGTAAAAAAATCAGCACCTAGTGGAGAATTTCTACCAAAAGGATCATTTACTATAGAAGGGCAAAGAAATTTTATCAAATCGGACACACTCAGGTTAGCTGTTGGAATTATACCAATTGATGATGATTATGTCTTAACATGTGGACCCCCTGAACCAATCAAAAAAAATTCTCTTTGCTATGCAATAATTGAACCGCATGGATTAGAAATGGCAGAATGTGCCAAAAAAATTCGAATAGAATTTTCTAAATTATTTGAAGATATTACAAGAAAAATAAACATTGATGAATTTGTCAGAGCATTACCTCCAGGTAAAAGTCAAATTATTACAGTGGGTTTAGGAGATTCACAAAATCAAAATATCATTGATAATGAATTTGATTAGATTCAGCATCAAAAGAAATCTGCATTCCATTTTTAATTGATCTAAATTCTTCATCACTTATAGTAATCATTGGAATGTTTGCTAATGCACATCCAGTAGCTACTGTAAGATCTGCTTTTTTACAAATCATGGCAATTGGTGCTGCTTCATTAGATTTTATTGAATAAATTGTATATGCGCCTACACTACTTCCTACACCTGATGGAAAAACAAGAACAGTATTTTTAATTGATTTTTGATATAATTCATGGTTTTTGTCACTAATAATTCCAGTTTTTTTGTCAACAGTTCCTAAAAAATTAATTGGATCATCAGATTTTAAAACAATTCCTTCTACTTTTCCTGAAACTAGAACTTTCATCTTGTCTCATCTTCAACTATTTGTAATAACGGTTTTAGATTTACACCTACACCATTAGAGTTTTTGAGATAAAACGCACCTTTGATACTATTTGTTGTAACTGCATCTACAGTGTCTTTACTTATCAAGGGAGATAAGCATGTACAACAATCAGATAAAATTTCACATCCTGCACGTTCAAGTTCTGCAGTATATCCAATTTTTGTTGATTGTTCTTTTACTATTCTAGGCATAAACACCATACATCTTTTCTGAAAAGAACGACCCTTTAGTTTAGCAGTAAGATCAGATATCTCATCTAATCCTAGTTGTGGACTACCAAGTGTTATAATGTCACCTTTTTCTGCAGTGTTTAATTCATCATGAACATTTTGCATCTCTTTTTCATCAAAGTCTATTTTTTCGCAATCAGATCCACCATCTCCAAAGATGAATTTAGCACAAGTTCCAGAAGTTCCCATTCCACCACACATTGCTTTTGTTTGTCGTTTATCTATCTCTCCAAGTCCTGAAATATTTACAGACGTATCACCAATTTTTCCTGCAAAAAAACCAAGCATCCCATATGTCAATTCGTTTGGATTTTCCACCTTCATTCTAATTGTAATATTTGGATTATCCTCTTTTCTCAATGAGGAATATGGACTCTTTCCAACAATTGCACTAGCAAGAGCACTAAATGCACTTTCCTTGTTTGTCTTTAAATTATCAAAAGAATTTGCATGGATTGCAGCATTACTTTCTGCAAATGCAACTTGAGTTCCATCTTGTGGAATATCAAATATTTCATAAGGAATACATGAAAAAGAAGGAATTACCCCCATTGTTTCATATGATTTTTTAATGGATAGCTGCTTAGAGATAAAATTTTCATCTAATCCATAATTTTTTACATTATCAATATCAAATCCCATAGGATTCAGAGTAGTTTTTACTTTGACTCGAGCATATTTACTAATGTGTGATAGAAATTCTTCGCCTGCATCTCCAATAGTATTGTAATTTACGCCTGAAAGATGAGCCCATTCTATTGGTATTAGTTTGTCAGCATCAGTTGCCTCACCAGTTGCAACTAGAATTCTATAAGAAGTCTGTAAAATTTCTCCTTGTTCACCTTTTAATGCAGATTCTTCATCCTTAGTTAATTCCAATATGATTCATTTATTATTACAGTTATAATACTTGTACGTAGTTTTTCAATTAGAAATGCAAAAAATACTTTCTGGTATGACAAAAACAATGAATGCAGTAAAACCTCCAAGAATTACTGCATTAAGAGATCTTCATGATGCAGAAACAGGTCCATTTAGTATTTTAATTGGAACTATATTATCTGCAAGAACTAAAGATGAAGCTACAACAAAGGCAGTTAAAAAATTATTTTCAATTTATAAAAATCCAAAACAATTATCAAAAGCTAGAGTCAAAGATGTCGAAAAAATAATAAAATCAATTGGATTCTTTCATATAAAATCTAAAAGAATCATAGAAGTTGCTAAAATTATTGATAAAAAATACAAAGGTAAAGTTCCAGAAGATCTAGATACATTGGTACAATTACCTGGTGTTGGAAGAAAAACTGCTAATTGTGTTCTAGTTTACGCGTTTGAAAAACCAGCAATTCCAGTTGACATTCATGTTCATAGAATTTCAAACCGATTAGGATTAGTTAAAACAAAAAACCCTGAAGAAACAGAACAAGAATTAATGAAAAAAATAGAGAAGAAATATTGGATTGACATCAATGATACTTTTGTAATGTATGGTCAGAACATTTGCAAACCAATTTCGCCAATGTGTGATGTGTGTAAAATTAAAAAGAGTTGTAAATATTACAAATCTAAGAACGCTTCTTAGTTAGGAATAATACACCAACAATAATTCCCATCCCAGCTGCAACATAAAATGGAAACAATGCAAATACGTTCTTTGCAGGATCACCAGATAAAAATTCAATTATCATACTTCCAGAATTTACTGCAGGAGGATCAATTGAACTTTCCATTCCATGAACAGAGTAAGAATGAATTGCAAATTTTCCTATGTCTAAATTAGTGACTACAATTCTAGCACCGTTATTTACTGTCAGTCCTGCTCTATCAGTATAAGATATGATAGATTTTGCTTCAGGATACCAACCTCTATCTAAATCACTATGCACTACAATGTAACCTTCTTTTGGAGTTTGAACTGCCACCCAAAACTTGTTGTCAGGTTTGGGGCCCATACCTACTTCAATAAACTCATCACGGTTCTCTTGATCATATAGTCGCAATACTGCATTGCCATTAGGATTTGCATATAGTAGATTGTTATCAATTGTCACTTGCCAACTAACTGCATGGACATCATCTAAAACTCTAATTGGTGCTTCACGTAATATAGTATTGAATTCATTTGAAGGAATTTCTAGTGTGTTTATAATTAATGACGGATTGTTTGTCTCTTGAGCAAATACAGTAGGGATAAAAATTCCTCCAAGTAAAATTATTGCAAAGAGATACTTCATACATTAAGGCAAATATGATTGAATAAAAATCTAGTCAACAAATGGTTTTGGATGATCCAAAATCACTTGTGCAACTTCCGGTCTTAGAATAAATTCAGATGGAGCCTTGCCGTTCTGAATCATCTCTCTTAGTGCAGTTCCACTAATTTGCTCTTTTACATCATCTCCATGTGGACATGCTTTTGGAGTTGTATATGTAAGACATTTTCTACAGTAAAAGAAGGGTGGGAAAAATACAGGAGCAATTTCTAATTCTGGATAATCATCAAATATTTTTTGTGCAGCCATTGGATCATAAAATTTTCCAACACCTGCATGATCTCTTCCAATAATAATATGAGTACAACCATAGTTTTGTCTCATAATTGCATGATGAATTGCCTCTTTTGGACCGGCATACTTCATTTGTGTATGCAATGTTCCAAGTTGACATCTATTTTCAGGATAGTATAATTTTATCATAGTTTCATAGCATTTTACAATTACCTCATCTACAAAATCACCAGATTTTTTCTGACCAATTACAGGATTTACAAATACTCCGTCACGGGTTGTAATTGATGTTTTTTGTAGCATTTCATGTGCTACATGTGGTGGATTTCTAGTTTGAAATGCACAAATAGTCTTCCAGCCTGCTTTTGCAAAAGATTCTCTTGTTTGAATTGGTGTTAATCTATTTTTTCTAATTTCAGTGTCATTTGGTCTTTGAATATAATCAATTTTTCCGCTAACCAAATAATCTTTCATAGACATTGTATATGCAACACCAGGATGTGATGAATCATTGGTTCCATAGACTCCTTGAGCTGCTTTTTCTTTATCAAAAGTAAATGTTTCATCTACATGCAATATTGCAACTCCAACACCATCTGGATTTTGTAATAGAACATCTCCTGCTTCTTTCATTTTTTCAGCAATCTCTTTATCAACATCAAGTACAATCGGAATGGTCCAAGCTAAATCATTTGATAATCTTCCACGTGAAATAACACTTTCAAAGTCTTGTTGTCCCAAGAACCCTTCCAAAGGACTAAAAATTCCATCTGCAATATTTTCAACATCATTTGCAACATCTTCACTAATTGTAATTGAGAATAATCCTGTAGGATCAGCTTTTGTAATTCTATTTACTAATATCCCACCGTGTGGTTTGATTGTATTTTCAGACATGTTAATCCTCTACTAAGGGTCTATATGAAGGCCACACTCTTTGTTGCCTTCCTGTTCCCACCACCATCTACCTGCTCGAATATTTTCTCCTGGTTTTATTGCCCTAGTACATGGCTCACATCCAATACTTGGATAGCCTTTGTCAAGAAGACTGTTGTATGGCAAATTATTTTTTTTAATATATTCTTGAATTTGATCCCAAGTCCAATCAACAATAGGATTAATTTTTAAAATTCCCCCATGTCCATGATCTAATTGGAAGATTTTTACATTTTCACGATTTTTGGTTTGATCACGTCTTAATCCAGTAATCCAGCCATCTAATGTACTCAACATTTTATTCATTGGATGAACCTTACGAATATCACAGCATAATTTCCTATTTTCAATGCTTTCATAAAATAGATTCATTCCTTTACTTCGAACCATATCTTCAACTTCTTTTGTGTCAGGAAATAGAACTTCAATAGAAATATTGTATTTTTTACTTACAACATCAATAATATCATAGGTTTCTTGTGGTAATCGTCCTGTATCAAGAGTGAAGAATCTAAATTCAGGATTAATTTTTAGCATAATATCCATCACTACCGCGTCTTCAGCACCAAAACTTGATGCTTTAGCAACATTAGGATGAATATTATCTGAAACCCACTGTAACGCTTCTTCAGTAGTTTTAATTCTAGAGTTTAAATCATCTACTTGTTCCTGTGTGAATTTTGTCACAACAAATGTAAGATTATTTGTTTTATATTGATTGCCCAAAGTTTTCTTCTAAATTATAAACTAGTATAATTCAAAATAGAAAATATGGATGAAAAATCATATGTCATAGTTTTTCCAAATATATTTTCAAAAAATAAAATCCCTAATCTAATTTCAAACATCAAAAAAATCCTGAAAATAGAAAATCAACAATTCAAATCTGTAAAACGTGACGGCGATATAATTCTCATTGATGCAAATGATCCTGTTTTTGCGTCATCTACTATCAATTTACTTTTTGGAATTGAAAAAATAGCAATTGCAAGACAAGTAAGAAATGATTTTCAAAATATTGTAAATGAAATCACTAACATTGGTGGCAGTTTATTGCTAAAAGGAGAAAAATTTCTAGTAAAAGTAGAAGGAATATCAAAAGGATTTGTAACTAAAGATGTAGAAATTGCTACAACATCAAATATTATTGAAAAGAAGAGAAATTTGGGAGCTCATCCAGGAACAGAAGAAAATTTCGATAAATTACTATACACATACATAACAAAAAATAATGCATACATCTGTATTTTCTCAGATACAGGTAATGGTGGAATCCCATATCAATCTCAATCTGAGAAAACAATTTGTGCTATATATGATGAAATTTCAGCAGTATCTTGTTTTGAAACAATCAAACAGGGATATGATACAAAGATCATTATTTGTTATAGACAAAAATCAGAACTGATGAATCTTGCAAAGATAATCAATCAAATAATTCCAAGAATGTTATATGATAAGATTGAACTCGAATTCTTACAGTTAAAAATTAGCCCCAATGGAATTAGGAATTATTTGATCTATGTCAATTCAATTCTAGAAATTTTGTTGCATTATTCTAATAATCGTGTATCATTGGCATTATCTCCATTGATTTTTTCTTCAGAGTTTATAGATAATTCATTAAAACAAGTGTTTAGTAAAAAGAAAATTCCTATCATTCCACTAACTGGAGTTGATAACAGCTTGTTTGATGATGCAAAAGAGATAGGTCTGGAAAGAAATATGAGAAAAATAGAAAAAATGATCATTATAACAACAGAAGAAATTCCTTTATTTTCAAAAAAGGAAGTCGAAAATGCTCTTAAAACAAAGAAAACAATCACGGTTAAGATAGGCCCTAATAATGTTCATGATATTTTAGATTCATTAGAAAATCATTGAGAATTTAAACGGCATATTTGGTTTCACATTGTGCTCAAAATAGGAGAATTCATCTATCCCTGGGGAAGTGGCCATTACTCAAGAATGATGAGGCTAAATGAGGTTTTAGGTGAACATATCAAAGAAGAATTTGAAGTTCATTTTTCAAGCAAAGATCATGTTTATGAAAAATTATTAAAAAAATTTCCTGAACAAAAAGAAAAAATTCATGAAATTTTAATGCCAACACCAATTGATGGTAAATTCGGTCCAAGTGTTTCAATGTCATTGATGAATTTATTATTACCAATTTCAAAAAATCCACCACTAGTGAGGCAGATTGCAAATTATTTAAGAGAAGAGAGAAAATTATACAACAAAGAAAAGTTTGATTTGGTAATCAATGATGGAGATATGGGTTCAAACATTCTAGCTAGAAATAGAAATATTCCTAGTTTGTTTGTTACAAATCAATTTAGACCAAAACTGTATAATTCAAGAGCATATCTCTATCCATCATTAATTTTTGTTGCAAAACAAATTGCAAAAGCATCAAAAATACTTGTTGCGGATTCACCACCACCATATACGATGTGTGAATATAATTTGAATTTCATAAAAGAAGTAGAAGAAAAGATTACTTATGTTGGACATTTTACAAACAGCAAAAAAATTAAAAAAGAAAAAGAATCTGATTTAGAAAAATTGGTTAAAGATGGCGAGTTTGGATATTGGATGAGAACAGGAAACAAATCAACTAATGATGGCACTGGTCAAAGATACGAAGGAGTTTTTCATCAGAATGAAATGAAAAATGAGAAAAGAATAATTTCTCATGCACGAAATGATCCCAACATAGATTCAGTAATAGGAAAGGATGGGGGAAAATATTCTATAACAGAAGCTTTTGAGAAAAAAATAGATTGGATACAAATTGATATTGGTTTTCTTTCAGAACAAGAAAAAGATACAGTTTTGGATTTATGCAAATATGCAGTTGTAAATGGATCTCATACAGTAATGGGAGAGATTATGGGTGGAAAATCAAAGCCAATTATCGGGATCCCAATTTATGATGAGCATACAAACAACATCAAATGGGCTGAGGAAAAGAATCTGGGCATATTGGCGATTAAAACGGATCAAGTAACTAAAGGCATATCAAAAATTAAAGAAAATTATGAAACATTTCAAGATAGTTTGAAAGAATTTTCAAAGAATTTTGTTCCTAATGGGGCAGAAAATTCAGCAAAAATTGCTGCTCAAACCTTAGAAGAAAAGAGATAATACATTATTTTGATGATTTTGTTCGTCTGGCACGCGGGATTTCGATGGGCGAACGGACCGAAAGGGATGATGAAAAAATCCGTGTGTCAGACAATATCGATCATTCAATAATGTGGGAACGCTTTTATGGAAAAAATTAAGCCAAATCATCAGTGCCTAACTGTCCAGAATGTACATCACGAGAGAAAAAGAAGATAGAAGCAAAATACATGGAAGATTTTCCAGAAGAAGAGGACAGAAGTAGAGATGCTTTATTCAAATTATTTGATGAAATCGACATTCCTATGAAAATGGATGAGAAAAATAGAAGACATTTCATTTGTAAACGATGTGGATTATACGCAACAAGAGAAGAGATTTCAGATATTAGATTCAAGCTAAATCAGAAAGAGAGAACACGTGATGACAAACATGATGACTATCTTGAATGGTGGTCAAAAAGTAAAAAAGAAAAAGCAGAAAACTAGAGTGGTTTACCATGGTAAAAAAGAAAGAAGAAGAAATTCCAGAATGGGTTACTGATGAAATTCAAAATGCTAAATTTAAGAAACCTGAAGAGTTGAAGAAGCAAGGATACATTTTAGAATTTTATTATGAAGATAACAAGGTAGATGTACAGCTATATGATCCAGTAGAAGATGGACGACATATAGTAACTATGGATGTTCCAAAAACTATCAAAATTGATGATTTGTTAAAAGGTGAAGTTTACGAATTTGTGTTTAATCAACATAAAGCACCATTAAGCAAGAAGGTATCAGAATTTTTAGAAAAAGAAAAAGAGATTGATATGAAAGCAATTTATCAGTTTGATTTGAAATCATTAGAGTTACTAGATGTAGGTTCTAGTGAATCTGCAGATGAAGATTTAGAAGAATAATCAAATTTTTATGTAATCCAGTTATTTTTTGAAAGACTTTCCTATGATAGGATTGATAAAGTATGGAAATGTGTTCTTCATCCATACTGCGCTTCGTACAACAGATGGAACTATAATTTCCAGTCTGGGAGAATTTGCTGCTTTAAGAATTGCTTTTGCAACAGTTTTAGCACTAAGTGATGTTGGAGAGAATGTTGGCATGTTCTCAAACGATGGATGCTCAAAGAAATTAGTCTTGACCATGATTGGACTAACAACTGTAATTCCAACTCCAGAATTTTTTAATTCATGTTTAAGACCTTCTGAAAATCCCAACATTGCAAATTTTGATGCACAATATGATGCAATTCCAGGTAAACCAAAACTTGCAGCAACGGAAGCTACATTGATGATATGACCAGATTTTTTATCAAGCATTGATGGAAGAAAATTTTTGATACAGTAAATCATTCCAAAATAATTTGTTTCCATTTGTGATTCTATTTCATCAATACTAAGATCACTTACAGAACCATAAATCGCAAAACCTGCATTGTTCACTAGAATATCAATAGAACCAAATTTTTCTAGTACTAATTTTGACATTTTTTTTACCTCTTCTTTTTTTGAAACATCACATTGACAAACTAGTGTAGTAACATTGAATTTTTTTAATTCGTCAGCAACTTGTTCAAGTTTACCTTTCCTCCTTGAAACCAATACTATAGTTGCACCTAGTTTTGCAAACTCTATTGCAGATTCTCTGCCTATTCCTGATGATGCACCAGTTATTAGAACAACTTTGTTTTTGAAATCCACAAATCAGAAAAATCATTAAAAGATAAAGTGGTTTCTATGTGGATTGTGGCTTTGAAATCCTGCTCAGAGCCAATTTTACTAAAAGTAACCATGTAATTACAATTGGAACATAATATGTCGCAATTCTCCATCCAATTACTGCATCCCATCCCACAACTCCTTCAGTGATTTCAAAAGCAAATGGATCCAAGTTATTCAAATATGCTACAATTCCAAATTCTGCCAAGCCAGAACCACCTATAGTTATAGGTAAATTCCCAATTGCGTTTGCACCCATTACTGCCATTATAGAATCAAATGTATTAATCGTGAATTCTGTTCCCATTGCAATGATCATAAATGAAATTCCATAAAATGACCATGATGCTAGTGAAAACAAAAATGATACTGTAAAGATTTTTTTAGACTCACTAGTTTTGAGATTTTCTCGACTCATGGAGCAGACTTCTTCCATCCATGTGTTTGTTTTATCAATGGCCTTTACTCCTTTTTCTTTTCCAAACTTCTTTGCAAGACGACCTAAGACCTTAGGAACTTGGAATGTGTGTTTTGAGGATAAAAAGAACATTATCATCCAAAGAGATGTAATGATTATACTAGTGGCTAAGATAACTGCTGCAACCACATATGCGCCATTAAGCAACGCAATAATTCCTGCCATAATAGACAACAAACCTGCTGCAAACACCTCAGTTACAATATCCATGATTGCAATCCATGCAGATTTTGCAGGCTTTACACCTTTTTTATGCAAATAATATATCACGACAAATTCTGCGCCAACAAACATAGGAGTTGTAAATTTAATGAATTCACTTCCAACTCTAACTCCGACTAGTTTAAAAAAAGAGTCAAAATTTCCAAGGTATTTTCTTGCAATATATGCAAATTTAACTCCTTGAAGACCAAGCTTTATCATCATGGCAGTAATTGCGCCAACAAAAGGAAATAATCCAATTGCCAGAACGTCTTCTATTTGAATGTCAAATTGAATAGCAATAAGGAAAATTGGAATTAAGGTAACAGGAATAGCTACTAGTCTCCAGTTCATCTGATAGTTTTTTTGAGGAATCAAATATGAAAGTTGAGAAAATTTTCAGTCGGGAAATATTGACGCCTAGATTCAGGCACGAAAATCATAGTGAATTGGAGGTTTTGTCTTGATTTTGGAGTTCCTGCTTTACCTCTTTAAACAATGAATCAAGTGCATCAAAATCAGAAAAGTTTCTTTCTCTAAGTAATTTTATCACCAAATCTTTGAGATAAGCTTCCTTTTGTAATGGACTTTGAGTCATAAATCTAATGCAATTTAATCAGTAATAGGCAAAATGGAAATTTTTGATCTTTTCTAATACCGATTTGGTATTTTCATAGAAAATAATGAGAATCAAGTAGTTTGAAATATAAGCAAATAATCAAAACTAGTCGGATTGAAAACAATTTTTGTTTCAGGTACTGCTGGTTCAGGAAAATCATTGCTTTCATCAAAGCTTCATGAATACTATACAAAAAATGGAGCATTTGCAGCTGTTTTGAATTTAGACCCAGGTGTAGAGAATTTAGTATATACCTGTGATATTGATGTAAGAGACTATGTAGATTACGTATCAATCATGCAACAGTATGATCTGGGACCAAATGGTGCCATGGTAATGGCAAATGATTTGATTGCATCAAAAATTGATGAGATTCAAAATGATGTTAACAAAGTCAATCCAGATTATTTAATTGTCGACACGCCAGGTCAGATTGAATTATTTGCATACCGTTCAAGTGGATGTTTTATTGTAGAGAATCTTACATCAGAAGAGAAAACAAGCATATTTCTTTTTGATGGTGTGCTAATCAATACCCCAGTTAACTTTGTTTCAATTGCGTTACTTGCTACATCAATAAGATTGCGTTTGAACTTGCCAACAATTAATGTTCTAACAAAGGCAGATCTTATCGGAGATAAAATAAAAGAAATTTTGCAATGGTCAACAAATTTGAAGACATTAGAGAATGCCATTGCTAAGGATACTGATGGTGATACCTATACTCTAACTACAAATATTTTACGAGGGTTGAATCTGGGTGGATTTGCACAGGGGTTGATTCCAATTTCAAATGTGACTGGAGATGGCTTTGTCAATCTTGAAGGCGCTTTAAGCAGAATTCTTAATTTGGGTGAGGAAGTAGAAGGTTAGATGGCATCCAAAGTCACAGTCAAAGCACCTTCTTCAACTGCAAATTTAGGTCCGGGATTTGATGTGTTCGGATTAGCATTAGACGCATTTTATGACACAATTACATTAACTAGAACAAAAAACGGAGTCAAAATAATCTCAGATGATAACATTCCTACAGATCCTGAAAAAAATACTGCAGGGTTGGTGGTAAAAAACATGAAGAAAAAATTCAAAATTAAAGAAGGCCTTGAAATAAAAATCAAAAAAGGAATCCCTGCAGGATTTGGAATGGGGAGTAGTGCTGCATCAGCTGCAGCAGCTGCAGTAGCATTTGATAAATTATTTGGATTGAAATTAAGTGGAAATAGTTTGGTAGAATTTGCAGGATCTGGAGAAAAAGCAAGTGCTGGAACAGTTCATTATGACAATGTTGCAGCTTCTGTTCTAGGTGGTTTTGTAATTGTAAAAACGAATCCTTTAGATGTAATCAGAATCAATCCGCCAACTAATCTTAGAATGTGTGTTGCAGTTCCAAGTATTGATGTTCCAAAAAAGAAAACCAAGGTTTCAAGAGGAGTAATTCCAAAAAAGATCAAACTAACAGATAGTATTTTGAATTTATCAAATGCCTCAGCAATTGTTGCAGGATTTATGAAAAAAGATCCTGAAATGATTGGAAATTCAATAAAAGACGTGATAGTTGAACCTGCTAGACAGCATATGATTCCAGGGTTTGCTAAAGTCAAAGAAAATGCTATCAAAGCTGGGGCATTAGGTGTTACAATCAGTGGAGCAGGACCTTCAGTGATTGCATTTTCAAAAAGTTCAGCTGATTTAAAAAAAATCAGTTTGGCCATGTCAAAAGGATTTGAATCTGCAAATACAAAATGTCAGACTATAATTTGTAAGCCTAGTAAAGGTGCAGCAACTAGCAGGTAGTTGAATAAATTATGAAAAAAGCAGTCATTGTTTTTAGCGGCGGTGTTGACTCTGTGTGTGCAGTTTCATATCTGAAATCAAAATATGATCTATATGGAATTACGTTTTCATATGGACAAAAGGCAAATAGTGAAATTACATCTGCCAAATATTTTGCAAAAAAACTAGGATTAAAACAACATAAAATAATTGACATAGGTTTCATGAAAGATTTGTATGGCAATTCCAATGTTTTAACAAGTTCTAAAAGAAAAATCCCTAGCAAGTTTGAGTACTCTATTGTGGTTCCAATCAGAAATGCAGTTTTTCTATCAATTGCCTCAGCATGGGCTTTTACTCTTAATGCTTCAATGGTAGCATATGGTGCACATACAGGAGATCAAAACTATCCTGATTGTAGACCAAATTTTGCAAAAAAACTAGAAACCGCATTTAATCAAGGAGAAATTGACGGAATCAAATCAAAACTCCGAAAGGAGATTGAGATTTGGTCGCCATACCGTCAAGGATTATCAAAGAGTGATTTGTTAAAATCAGGAATGAAAATTTTGGGTGATTCCATATTCAAAACCTGGAGTTGTTATTCAAATAAAAAATATCATTGTGGAATGTGTGAATCTTGTAACAACAGAAAAATTGCATTTGTAAAAGCTGGTATTACAGATAAAACAAAATATCTCTAGTAACTATTTTTCAGAATTTTCTTTTTTAAAATTAATCCTCTTATTCCAATATACCAAACTAAAAAGAACAGACCAACAATTCCCATAAACATATAATTTTGAACTTCTGGAGATAGTCCTTCAATGGAATCAGTAATTTTACTTGATACCAGCATAGAGATTGCAATTACAATTATGCACTCAATTGCATACCATGTCCAGTTGGGCCAGGATTCCTTTGGAATGTGAATGTATGGATTTGCCCCCATATCTGTGATCAAAAATATTGATTATTTAATTTTTCAGTATGTCTATAAGGACAGATCAGAGGCACGTTGTCTAATTAGTGACATAATTCCAGCTTTTTCCTCTTTATTTTCATAAATTCCTCTAAATGCGGATGAGGAAAGTGTTGCATCATTTTTGACACCACGCATTTTCATACAAAGATGTTCTGCATCAGCTAAAACAACAACTCCCTTTACTCCCTGTGAGAATAGCTCATCTGCAATATTTTTTGTCAAGCGTTCTTGAATTTGAAGTCTTTTTGAATATTTTTCAACTAGTCTGACGAGTTTTGATATTCCAAAGACTCTACCATTTGGAGAATAAGCAATGTGAATTTTTCCATAAAATGGCAACATATGGTGTTCACACATGGAATAAAATTGAATATCACGGGCAATTACTACATCAGAATCTTCAGAGAATTGAACTGATAGTTCTGAATCAGAGTCATATCCACCAAAGATTTCTTTATACATTTTTGCAATTCTTTCAGGAGTTTCTCGTAACCCTTCACGTGTAGGATCCTCACCAACTTCAATGATTAATTCTCTAACGAGTTTTTTTACACGTTCTTGGTCCATTTAATATTCTCACAGAATTTTTCTAGTATTTGAACCTAATCTGATTTTTAGGCAGGTGCCACGATTATGGGGCTCCAATGAATTTGTGTAGTTGGGGTACTACTTTAACATCAATGTAATGAGGATATACCAAATCATATAATTCCAGTAAGAGATCCAGAGATGGTTCTGAAATACCATATGTTGGTTGGATAATGAATCCGCTAATATCGTCATTTGATACGATATCAAAAATTTCCTTTACTAATTTTTTAAATTCGTTTGGTTGAGTTTTTGAACTAACTACAACTTTGATGTATGTTGTTTTTTTTGATTTCATAGATGACTCAAGGCATTTTAGTGTATGACCAATTAATTTTTCATAATGTTTTGAGTCAACAAATTCAGAATCTTTTGTTTTAAATTCAATTTTTACAATATCAATAAACGGTAAAACATGATTGAATCTATCAATATCAAAACATGATGATTCAAGATATGTTGGAATTTTTTTGTCTTGAACATGTTTTGCAAGCAATCCCACTGCTTCATGTTGAATCAATGGATCACCACCTGTGAAATTCACTTTGTATGTTTGATTTTTCAAGTTAGAATCAATTAGTTGAGTTGCCTCTTCAATAGAATATTCTTTTCCAGAATCCAATGGAAGTGATTCTTTGGTATCACAGTAAAAACAAGTAAAAGGACATCCTGCTAATCGAACAAAAAGTGTCTTTGTCCCATAAAGAATACCTTCGCCTTCAATTGATGTAAATATTTCAAATAATCTTACTTTCAAGTAATAATTGTAAATTTTTTCATTATTTATTCAGTGAGTTTCTAATGCATTACTGGTTCTTTTGTATAAAATAATCCAGAGATGAAGAATATTATTCCCAAGATGCCAATTGTGCTTCCTACAAGTTCAATCTGATTCCGAAGATCTGCTTCAAGTGGAGCCCACAACCATGCCATTAAAGCACCTACAATGATCATTGGAATTCCTACACCAATAGTAATTGCTTTAGATGCCATGTTCGAATTGTTTAGAAAATGTATATGAAGCTTATGCTATCTACTGAATTGATTTTTTTATCATATTTACGATTCTATTTAATTCTCCAAATTTTTTCTTGGCATCAGAGATGTTACCTTCAGATATCAAACTTTCAATTTCTGTAACTAAAGAGTTGGCTTTATCAAGTTCTGGAGATTCAGGATCTGCTTTATCAAGAATTTTTTGAATTCTCTCTAATTGTTTTAAAACAAATTCTTTGATTCTATCTGATGCAGAATTTGATGTAGATTCACGAATGTGTTGTTTGATTGAATCAATTAATACTTTAATTTCCTCAATCGTTTGAGCTGCACCAGTAAAATCATCAGAATTTATCTGATCATTAGCTAAAGTGAATAATCTTTGGAATTCTTTTGATTCAATTTCTGTTTTTTGTTTTTCAGATATTGATTTTAGATTCTGGAAATATTTGTTTAATCTATTTAACTCACTTTTAAGATCCCTGTCAGATTCATCAGTAGTTATTTTTGTCTCAGTTGTAGGAACAAAAGTTATTCTAGAAATTTGTTGGAATAATTTCATCGCTGTAAGAAAATCTTCTCTTGCTTGTTTCATATCGTTTGTTTTGAGATTATCTTCCAATGATTCTACTGCTGTGTGCCCTTCTTCATACAGATCTTCTATTTCAGTAGGAATTGAATCTCCATAAGATCTGTCTAATTGGTTTTGTATTTGTTTGTCTGCTTGTTCAGCAATTCGTAATAAGATATAGGGATCACTTTGTGCATATGTATCACCTACAAATGATGTAGTACCAAAAATCAATACAAATATTGTAAAAATTGCTAATGTTTTCATTCTTCTTCCTCCATGTTCTTTCGTAGTTTTACCAGATTTTGTAAATCCTTCTTTTCGATTTCAATAATTCCATTACGTTCCAATCTTTTTACTGCACGCCACATTGTAGTTCTTGGTTGTAAGAATTTTTTGCGCAATTCACTTTCTAGTGCCTCTCCTCCATTATTAGAGATAAACTTCACTATCTCTTTATCATCTTCACGAATATCTGGTTTTAGTTTAAAGATTGATTCTGTATCAATTGTTTCAGTTTGTGTTAATTTTTGATCCTGTATTGGTTGTGTTGATTTTTGTTCCTGTATTGGTTTAACAATTTTTTGTTTTGAACGGGTGATTACTACAGTTCCAATTACTACAGCAGTTACAACTCCACCAATTACTGCATACATAAGATAATCTGGTTGAGATGTGGAATCAGTTACATTTGGAGAATCAGTAATTACTACAGGTGTGCTAAATAAATAATTGATTTCGACGTTACCGCCAGAAAGAGTTAATTGATTTTTGTCATTAATAATTTCCATATTAATAGGAAGACTAGTCATTCCAACAATGGCAGAATTTTTTGGTAAAAGTAATGTAAAATCAGAAGGGGCATCTAAAGAGAATGTCCAAACTTTACCTTGTTTTGATACCAAATCATGAATATCATATTCTACAGAAATAACAGAGGATCCAAATGTTTCAATTAAAGCAGAATCACCCAGTATGTTAGCATCAAGTAAAAAATTATTTTCACCTACAGCTACTAGATTATCAATAGTACTTCCAAATAGATCCAGCTCATAATCAGTTGCAAGCGGATCTACATCAATCTCTGTAGAGACATGGGTTGAACCGTCTGGATATATTATCAGATCTAGTGTTCTAGGAGAACTGAATGAGGACTGAATTGGCATTATGGCTGCTACGATAATCATGCTAGCTACCAAGAGAGGTACTTTGACCATTGTATCGACAATGCCATCAGTCCTTACAAAAAGCATTCCATCTTCTCGAAGATACTCTTTCCTATGAATTGGTACGATTTCTGGATTCATATGCTCAATACCTTAGATTCATGCTTTCAACTAATCCCTGAAATCTCTTGAACTCCTGGAAGAACTGGAGTCCTTTTTCAGTAATCAAAAAGACTCTATTTCTGTCATTTTTGACGGATTCGACTAAGCCTGCTTCTACCAGTTTCTCACATTTGTCTAGTACTGCGTAGTGAGATAGGTTGGCTTTGCGAGAGATTGCAGATACAATGACTCCACCACGACCGCCATCAGCGGTAACGTCTAAGATATCACCCATTATGCCCATTTCGGACCTGTATTGTTGTTTTGACATGCTCTAGTATACAACAACGTAGTTTATGAGGAACATTTTGAAACTTCATAGCGGAACGCAAAGCGGAACGGCAGTTTCATCAAAAAAAATAGTGTATTTTTGTTAATTTTCAAAAAATAGAAAAATTTTGGAGAAAAATCATGCCTAAGAATTAATTAAAAAAATAGAAAAATTTTGGAGAAATTGCTTTTTAGAGTTTTTTTGAGAAAATGATTCTATTTTATCATATTTTGAGCAATTTTGATAAAATTTGGTATATAAGGAACAGGATGATTCCTCGTCGTTCCTAATCTATCATTCATGCAACGAGTCTCCATGGTAAAACCACGGATTAGGATGATTGAAGCAATTGTCATCCTATTGATGCTTGGAGTTTCACCATTATCTGTAACATACTCATTTGCAGAAATAGACAGTGAGAAAAGTAGAGAATATGGAGCAATTATTACTGAAAAAATGGTTGATGGGAAGCTAATAGCCAGTCATCATTCGATATCTGATGAACTATCAAAAGAGGACTATGAGAAAAATTTGTCATCTAAGGGCCAGACATCATGGGCATATGTCAATTATAGTGCATATAATTCGGGGATTGTTATCTTTGATGGGAAAATAACTAAAATTGGAGATGGTCTATTGAATAATTCAATTGATAGAGATATCTCTGAAGATCTAAGTTTCAAAGTGATATTTTCTGAAAAAAATGCTCAAATAGATCAAGAAAATGCATTTGTACTTTTTTTAATGAATTCAGTAATGAAATATCCTGAGATAACTCATGATATCAAAATACTACATACAGGAGAAATGGCCATAAATTCAGAAAAATCAATTGGAATTAACCAAGAATTTAGAAATTCAGATTAGTAAAATTATCACCATTTTTCTTTAATTGAATAAAAATCATTCACAAGGTCAGCTTTGAGATGCAATGTAACTTTTTATTCCCATTTTGAAAAGTAAATCATAAAATGTTTGATAAATTCAAAAATGACGAGGGTGGAGAAATGGTAGAAGAAAGAAATGAGGGGGTTGATTCTGAAGAATCTAGTTCCATGACTCATTCACCTAGTCAAATTGGAATTGGTGAATTAATGGGAAAGCGGGCAAAATTAGAAGAAGCCATAGATTATGTTGGTTTAATGATAAAGAATCTCAAAGATAAGAGAACTCTACTTGAAAAAGATATTGAAGAGGAATCAGTTGATATTAAAAATCTAAAAGAAAAGCTTCAGAAAGTCAGTGAATACATTGATGATGAAAATAGAGGAATAGAAGAATTAACGAATAAAAGAAAACAAGTAGAAAACGAAGCTGATGAAGTAGGCTCAATAATCAACAACCTAAGAGAAAAATTATCTAGTGTTGATAGAGTTATTGATGATGAAGGTAGTAGAGTTAAGAAAATTAAAGAATCAAGGGATTCTCTAGAAAGTTAGATCTAAAAAATCAGATAATTCTTACAAATAAAAATAATTTTTCAAAATATTTTGTTTAATAAAACTTTGAGGTTGTTGCAACTGATGAATTTGTATCAGAAGGAACTGATGGGAACATTTGTCCCGTAGAACTTTCTGCAACAGCAGCAGCTTCTTTAAGAATACTTTCAGATTCAGCGCTAGTAGTTGCATCATTTCCAAATGCTGCGTCTCCAGAGAAACTATCTGTCATAAAGCCTCCAAGCATTTCAGCCATTTGACCAATTTCTTGTTCTGCTCCTGGCATGATTTTTCCAAGGGATGATTTGAGATTTTTCATCAATCCCATTGTAGGCATTATTGCTACTACAGTATCTCCAAGATCACTACATGTAGTTAATCTTAATTCGATTTGCTCTAAGGCTATTCTAGCACCACTCAAAATCTTTGTAACTTTTCTTACTTCTGCTAATTCATTTCCAAGAACTTTGGTAGTTTGAGTGTCATGCTTTTGTGTTGCTTCTACAATTCGTTGAAATAATTTTGCATCACGGGCTTGTAGATTTGTTAACATAGAATCTAATTTTTTAATTTGTAATTGTAATTTTTTAATTCCTTCTTGGACTCTTGGTTTTAACGCACCTTTAGGCTTGATTGTATCATTGAGTTTTTCAGTAATACTAGGTTTAGGCTGACTAGACCATTTATCAGACAGATTAGGCATGAGTTTGATCTAATAGTATGTACTTAATTTCCGGTGTAAAGAATGGTTAACAGGACATTAAAAATTACTAACTAAGATAGGGGACAATAGGCTTCGGAGATAGATTTTTCTAATTTGAGATAAGGAAATGCATGTAATAATGAATAAAAAATTGATGATAATTCCACTAATTTTGATAATCATAATTGGAATAGCTAGTTTTTCAACAGATTCATCTGATAGAGAAAATAATATTATTTTTCATGTAACACTTGCAGATCCTAATCTTTACAAAAATGGAGAGTACAATAATTCATTGATTCTTGAGAAAGGGGAATATTTTTTCAGGTTTGTTCCAAATGGAAGCAGTCCTAAAGTTTTGTCGATATCACTAAATGGAGATACGTTTGATTTTTCTGAAGATTTTAAACTTGTAGGCACGTTACAAAAAACTACAATTTCTGAATATTTTACTTGGAATTATGATGGAGAAAAAGAATTTTCAATTTCTGAAATGCAAGAAATCGTGATTTCTATTAATCCAAATGGAGAAACTATGAGTTCAATATCAGTAGATATTTTAGAAAATTAAAAGGCGTACACCCCTTTGTTACAGAACATTGAGAGATTTCCTCTCTTTGTCAGCCGTTAACGGTTGATCACTTTTTTCGTTCTGCGGGGCTACGCAGTTTTAGTCGATAGCGATTATATCTTTCGACATTATTAACTATAAGAACTTCAAGTATTTAAGATTTAATATTAAAATTTATGTAAAATCATCATTTTTTATATAATTTTTAAAATCTATCATAGGCTAATGGATCTATAAATTACGAATTTGTGTTTGGACAGTATTGAAATTATCAGGCAAGATTGCACTAGTAACTGGCGGAAGTCGTGGTATAGGATTAGCTACTGCAAAAATATTGTCTGAACATGGAGCAACTGTAGTAATTACTGCAAAAAACAAAGAAAGATTAGAAAAAGCAGTTTTAGAAATTCCTAATGCAATGAGTATTGCAGCTGACATTAGAAAAACAAATGATGTAAAAGATGTTATGAACAAAATCATTGAAAAATTTGGTAAATTAGATATTCTTGTAAACAATGCTGGAATATTTCCAGAGATAAAAAAATTACATGAAATTGATGAAGACGAGTGGAATAAAGTATTAGATGTAAATCTCACAGGACAATTTAGATATACAAAGGAGGCAATTCCTCATTTACAAAAAACATCTGGTTCAATAATCAACATTTCATCAGATGCAGGAATCAAGGCATATCAAGGATTTAACGCAGATGCATATTCTGCATCAAAAGCTGCTTTGATATTATTAACAAAATGCTGGGCATTAGAATATTCTAAAGACAAAATTCGAGTCAATTGTATTTGTCCTGGAGTTGTAGATACGGATATGACTAAACCATTTTTGAAAACTGAGAAAGATAAAGAATTCATGGATAACGAACATCCTATTGGAAGAATTGGACAACCAGATGAAATAGGAAAAGCAGTGTTGTATTTTGTCTCAGATGATGCATCTTGGACTACAGGAGCAGTTCTCACCGTAGATGGAGGGGAATCAATTAAATGAATTCACATGAATTTAATACAACTCTAGAGATTGAAAAATTATGAAAGACAAAAAAGCCAAGGCAAAGTTGATTGTACTTTTAGGAATTATTTGGATAATTATCACATTACCATTACCATGGGTAGTCAACAATCCGGATGTCTCGACTACACAATTCAATACAATAATTGCCATTATAGGAGTAATGTCAATCCCATTCATTGTTTTAGGAGTTGCCTGGACACTAAAGCCAGAACTTACAACCTAGGTAATTTCTATTGAAAGACATTCCAATTCCTGATAAGATTCCTGAATTAGATATTGCCATCAAGGCAGCAAATGAAGCTGGGAAAGCTATTTTAGAAATATATCAAGGAGATTATGAAACATCTACAAAAAAGGATGATTCTCCTATTACAGATGCTGATCTTAAAAGTAACGAAGTCATAAAGAAAATTCTTTCTCAGTCAGAGCATCAGATTTTATCTGAAGAAGATAAAGATGATCTAAGTAGATTATCAAAAGAAACAATTTGGATTGTAGATCCCCTTGATGGAACTTCAGATTTCATTGATAAAACAGGAGAATTTACAGTGATGATTTCCTTGATTAAAAACAAAAGACCAATTCTTGGTGTAATTGGATGGCCTACGGAAAAAACATTGTTTGTGGCACAAAAAGGTAGTGGTGCATTTAGATTTTCAAATGAAGAGTGGAAAAAAATATCAGTTACAAAAGTTTCAGAAATTTCAAAATGTAAAGCTGTTGGATCAAGACATCACTTATCAGATAAAGAAAAAGCATTCATTAAAAAATTAGGTATTGAAGATTTTACAAGTATTGGTAGCTCATTAAAAGTTGGAAAGATTAGTTCGGGTGAAGCAGAAGCATACATTACAACTACAAACAAAATGAAAGAGTGGGATTCGGCTGCATCATATTGTATAATTTTAGAAGCTGGGGGCAAGATGACTGACATGTCAGGAAATGATCTTACATATAACAACAAAGATGTGTATCACCAAAATGGAATTCTAGTAACTAATGGACTAGTTCATAATAAAATAATTGAAGAATTTAAAAAATTAGAGTAGGTTTCTTCCTTTAAGAAAGTCCCTTACTTTGTTTGCACTATCTGAAAGTGAATCATGTTCTGTATCTATAACTAAATCAGCTTTTTCTGGAGCCTCATATGGATCGTCAATTCCTGTAAATCCCTTAATCTCTCCTTTTCTTGCCTTAGCATACATACCTTTGACATCTCTTTCTTCACATTTTTCAAGTGAACATTTTACATAACATTCTGCAAATTGATCACCTGCATCGATAATCTCTCTGGCATTTTCTCTGTTCTCAAGATATGGAGATACAAGAGAAACTGCACTTGGAACACCATGTTTTAACAAAAGCTTTGCCAAATGAGCTACTTTTTTGTTATGCTCATCACGTCCAGCTTTTGAAAAGTCTTTTGGAGAAAACCATTCTCTTAGTTCATCTCCATCAAGCATTGCCAAATTTGGAATATCTTTCTGCAAATCTTTTACGATTGTAGTCTTTCCTGAACAAGGAAGACCAGTCATCCAAAGAACGAAAGGTTTCATGAATAAAAATATCGGAATAACCCATAAAGAGCTTACGTTAATTTTTTGCCCAAGGTTGGTTTTCTAAATAATCAATTTCAGCGATCATTTCATCTACTTTTTTTACTATTGCAAACACTGATCTGTATTGTTCATACATCTCAATTTCTTCTTCTTTAGATAATACGTCTGCTTCAGCTTCATCAAAAAATTTGTTTTCCTTGTTAAGATGGTCATTTAGAAATATGCCATAAGTTCTCAAATATCTTGATACTGGTTCTTGTGCATCTTCTCCATCTTTCCATCTTTTAAGATGATTTGATATTTGTCGCGCAATGTTTCTTCCAAATTCGTGTTCTATCATAAATTTTCGAATTTCTTCTTTCAATGAATCATAGCTTGCCACACAAGGAAAATACGAATCCTCTTCTCGTGAATGATGGATCGTGTCAACGAATTCTGAAATTATTATAGTAATTTTAGTTAGATCCGAAAATGGAATTTTAGTACCTTTGTATAGTTCGTCAGCACACTTGGCAACTAATTTTTCTAAACGACGAACTTGGATATGATCTGCACGTAGTTGATTTGTAGCACTCATAATGTTCTAGTCAGTAATATGTTATTTAAAAATCAGCAAATAGCCTATAATAGTGAATTAACCGAGTTTAACTTCAATCCAGAAATATTTACGATTATTCATGAATTTCATATTTTTATCAATCTTGAATTTGTTTCAAGGTCAAATTGACAATATTCAGTTATCCAATTTTGATATTTCTATGATTTTTGACAAATTTACAGAACTACAAGATTCCATAGGAGCATTATCAGCTCATGATGGACCCATTGCTGAAGCTCATGTAATTTTACTTGCAGCAGGAGTGGTTATTTTCTTAGGAGTAGCTGGGGAGGCATTTTTCAAAAAAACTGGCATTCCAGATGTTGCTTTTTTAATGATTCTAGGTGTAGTTATTGGACCAGTACTTGGATTAATTCAGCCTGAGGCAGTAATCCAAGTTGTTCCATATTTTGCGGCACTTGCATTAATTATAATCATGTTTGATGGTGGATTAAATCTAGATATCAAACATGTCATAAAAACTGCTCATTTTTCAGTTACACTAGCAGTACTTGGTTTTATTTTATCAGTTGTAATGATTACTCTTGCTGCTCATTTTGCTTTAGGATGGTTATGGTTAGAAAGTATTCTTTTAGGATCAATTGTTGGTGGCAGTAGTTCTGCAATAGTTTTTGGTCTGGTCAGAAATGTGAAAATTTCAGAAGAGACTAAATCTATGCTAAGTTTTGAATCTGCATTAACTGATATTTTAGCTACAATCATTGCATTCATTCTATTTGAGGCTGTATTAGCAGGTCATTTTGATATTCAAACATTACAAGAAACTATTGGAAGAGCTGTTGTTGTAGGTTTAGTTCTTGGATTTGGAGTAGGTATTCCATGGATGTATGTTTCAACAAAGCTTGGAAATGCTCAACACGGCTATATGCTTACATTAGGTGTTTTGTTTGTTTTATTCTTCTTAGCAAATTCATTTGGAGAATCTGGTGCATTAACTGCATTGGTCTTTGGTTTGATGATTGGAAACAAAAGTCATCTAGCAAAGATTCTCAGATTCAAATTACCAAGAATTGAATTAGATGATCCTACACATAATCAATTGACATTTTTAGTCAGATCATTTTTCTTTGTATTTGTAGGCTTGATGGCAAGTTTTGGCCAAATCGAGTATTTGATTTTCGGAGTTTTGATGACAATTGTTGTATACTTTGGAAGAGTGTTTGTTGGAAAGATCACATTAACAAAAAGATTTTCACGTTTGGATAGGGCTGTAACAAACTCAATGATTCCACGAGGTTTAGCTGCTGCTGTACTTGCAACATATCCTATAACTATGGGATTACCAAATGCAGAGGCGTATCCACAACTTGTATTCTTTATTATTTTATCATCAGTAGTTATTACAACAATAGGATTAGGAAAATCAAAGAAGATCCCCCCTCCAGAATCGGTTGAGGGTGGATTTGTAAAATCATTGGAGGATTCCAAAGAAAATTTGATTGAAAAAACAGAAAAAATATCTGATTTGCATATTGATGATAAGATTGAAGGCGGATTTGTAAAAAAAGAATTTGATAATTCTAAAAAAGAATAGATTATAGTTCTAGTGATTCTTTGAGACCTTTGTACCTATTTCGAATTGTAACTTCTGTAACATTTGCAGCCTCTGCAATGTCACGCTGAGTCTTATCCTCACCATTTTTCACACAAGATAGGTATAATGCTGCAGCTGCCAATCCCATTGGATCTTTTCCTGCAGATACTTCGTTTTCTTGTGCCATTTTCAATACTTTGGTAGCATATCTTTTTGTTTTCTCAGCAATTCCAATCCTGCTTGCAATTCTTGCAACACACTGAATGGAATCAGTTACTGGCATTTTCAAATCTAGTTCTTTGACTAGTAATCTGTAACATCTTGCAATATCTTTTCTTTTGATGTTAGCTGCTTGCTCTACATCTTTTAGATTTCTTGGAGTTGATGTATCACGACATGCAGCATATAGTGCTGCAGCCATTAATGCTGAGATCGAACGTCCTCTAACTAGTCCTTTTTCTAGTGCTTTTCTGTAAATGTAAGCTGCTTTCTCAATTACAGAGTCAGAAATTGCAAGTTTGTCTTTTAATCTGTTTAATTCACTGAATGCTTGTCTGAAATTTCTATCAACTGGCTCATGTACTTGGCTTCTACTATCCCAAGTTCGTAGCCTCTCAATGGTACTTTTCATAGATGCTGAAAGAGGTCTACCAGATGCATCCTTGTTGACAGGGTTGATAATTGTTGCAAGACCCATATCGTGCATTGTTAATGATGTTGGTGCCCCAGCTCTTGCTTTGTTGCCACCCTCATCTTGGGTAAAGGATCTCCATTCAGGGCCTGCTTCTTGTAGTTTTTCAGTAATTACAAATCCACATTTAGAGCAGAACATTTCTCCTGACTCATTATCAGTAACAAGCTTTCCCTGAGCACATCTAGGACACAGTTCTTTTGTTTTGCTTACCATGAACGATTCTGGAGTTGTATGTTGTTTGGTATTTATGAATCAACAGGTTTTTTATAAATTAGCCATAAAAATAACTAAAAATTCTAGATTAGAAAGTTATGATTCGAGTTTTTCTTTAATTGATTGAATGTATTTTTGATTATACACATTAAACATCTGAATTTTATCTTGAGCCAAGGCCATGGCACCAGGTCTGCTGTTGATGTGAGTTTCAGCAATTTTTTGTTCATCTAAAAGTTTTTCAAGATTAATTTTTGGTTTTGATGCCAATTCTGCAAGTAATGTTGAGAGTTCTTTTTCAAAATTATCTCGGGTTTCAGGTATTGCAGGCGGATCTGCACCTATGATTTCTTTGGTTGTAATGTTTCCAAATACTTTCTTGTCTAATTCGATCAATAATGAAAAGTATAATCAGTTCTATAAATTTAATTTCATTTTTAAAAGAAATTGGAAAAAGTGAGTGCAGTGCAATCAAACTTTTTATCTTTGGATAATTTTATTTTATTTTATGACATATTGTATAGGCGAATGTAAAAAATACAAGGCAGTAAAACCATCAGAAATAGGCAGATATGCTGCTGGACAAAAAAGATGCAATTATTGTGAGATTTTTGTTGAATATGAGGGAATTGTTTGTCCATGTTGTAATAGACAGTTAAGATGTCTGCCAAGAAGCAGAAAAGGCAAAGAAAAGTACATGACTCAAATCGTTAGATAAATTCATGCCTAAGAATTAAAGTTCTGTTTATAAGAAGTCAATACAAGGATAGTTATGGCAATACCTGCAGATGTTCAAGAATTTGTAGAGAAGCATATGAAATTAATGATTTCTCAGACTGAGACATATTTGCCATTTATCAAAGTTGCATTTCCTTATTCAAATAATATTGCAGATGGAGTATACAATCTAATCATTGGAAGTGCATTATCTGTATTTGTTAATCAATTTGCTATGAAGATGAAATATCCAACAGCTGATGATTTTACAGATTTTGGAAAAATTGCCTTAAAGTACAGAGATCAAGTTGATCAGTTTTTCAAATAATCTAAGCTAATTCGCCTAGAAAATGAATAGTATGATTTGTAACAACAACGGTTCTGTCTTTTGGTACATGGTATAGTTTTTTGGAGCCGTTTGCAGATTGAACAATAAGTTTAGCAAAAGGATCCTTAAGTGATTTGTAAAGAATGCCTTTATCACCTACTGACTGAGACCAATGGTTTCCTTGTACAAAAGAAATTGTTTGGAACTTTACAACTTGATATGAATAGACCATTTCTAATTAATTATTAATAATTGCACTCATTAATGACTTTCCTCCAATTAGTGCTGCAATAGATAATCCTACGTTAGCAATTAGGTTGATTGCAAATGCTCCATAATGGCTTTGTTCAAGAAAAGTATTGGATTCAAGTGCAAGACCAGACATTGTAGTAAGCGAACCACAGAATCCTACAGCAGCAAAAAGAGAATATTTTCCATCAAGATGCCAGTGTTGAGACATTACAATAAATGCTCCCAGAATAAATGCCCCTAATACATTGACTACTAGAACATTAACAGGTAACGTGTTGAAAAGCAAGGGCGATTCAATAACTTTGAATCTCAGATATGCCCCTAATACAGATCCCACTGCAAGAAAAACAAATTCTAGACCTTTCATCTATGCATTATAGAAATCAAATGACATTATTAGTGCTATTTGAATGAAAATTTAGGTTCATTTTGCTCCTGTTATTGTTTAATTTAGAAAAATAAGTCTATAGTTTTTATAGGTTCAATATTTTTCCCAGACTGAATGACATTAAAATTGAGATGTGATGACTATGGTTTTGAATGTGAATTTCTCCTAGATGGAGAAAAAACCGTAGGACTAATCGAAGAATTAAGAAATCATTTTGAAGAAGAACATGGAATTGATTATACAATAGAGGCAGTAACTCAAATGATCCAAAACCGTGGCCATTCTTTAGAATCAATCAGAAAATAGATTTTTCAAAAAGTTATTTTCATTTTTAACATTTATTATAATGTGTGTTGTATAGGAATTAAGAATCAAGTTTTAACAAAAATTTGAGGAATTTTTAGTATGTAGAGAATAGTTTTGAATCTAAAATTACCTGAATCATATTATTTTTATTTTATAATCACTTATAGAAAATAATAGTGGTAGAAAATTATTCAAACGATTATGATGTAAAGTGTCAACTAGATACTTGCAAAACCTACCCTGCAATAACAGATTCTGAAAGAGGAGAAATTGTTTGTGGGGGTTGCGGTCTTATCTTATTGCAAAATATGGCTGACGCATCATATGAAAACAACGGTTACACCTCGGAAGACTTTATGAAAATGTCAAGAACAGGTCCTGCATCATCACTAACAATGAATGATAGAGGATTATCAACTGTTATTGGCACGAATAAAGATTCTACTGGAAAAGCATTATCTAGCAAAACAAAATACGAGTTTAACAGACTACGAACTTGGGATCAAAGAAGTAAATCTAGAAAGACTGCCAGTTTGAGCAAGGCATTCACTTTACTTCACGGAATGAAAACAAAGTTAGCAATATCAGATAACGTAGTTGAAAATGCTGCATATATTTACAGAAAAGTGGTTGGTGCAAAACTGACCAGAGGAAGAACAATGGCCTCATTGATTTCAGCCTCACTTTACGCAGCATGTAGAGAGAACAACATTCCAAGAACATTAGACGATATTGCAGATGCTGGTAATGTAGAAAGAAGAATACTTTCTCGAGATCTGAGAACCATAATCAAAAAGCTTGGAATGAATCTTAACCAATATGATACCACCTCATTCATCTCAAAAATTTCAAACAACATGAATCTAAAAGAGAAAACAAAACGAGATGCGTTTGAAATCCTTAGAAGATGTGAAAAAGAGGGAATCACTGCTGGAAAGCATCCCGTAGCACAGGCTGCAGCATCATTATACATTTCATGTATAATGAATGGAGAAAAAATTAGTCAAAAGAAATTTTCAGTAGAATCTGGAGTAAGTGATGTCACAATCAGAAACAGAACTGTATTGATTAGGAAGACATTAAAGCTTGTTGAGTAGATAACCCAAAAAATCCTACAATTTTATTGTAGGAGAAAATATTTTTTCAAAGATTATTTCTTTTAGTTGATTTACTAAATCCATAATTACTCGAACTTGCTCTAGTGTAATTTCTCTGAGTTTTTGAACTGAATCATTAAGTTCTGAAATTTCTTCTTGTAATCTTAATTTGTCATTTTTAAGAGAAGATATTTGATTATGTAGATCAGTATTTTGTTGTTTTAATTTGTTATTTTCTTCAGTTAATCGTTTTACTTTTTCTGAATCAGTTTCTCCTGGAAAAGGATCTGGTGTAGGCGGAGGTTCCGGTATTCTTATTGGTTCTGGAGGTGGACTAGGTTCCGGTATTTGTGGTGGTTCTGGTTCTTGTTCTGTTTCAAATGCTAATGTAATTTGAAAAAAACTGACAGATGCAAGTAAGGCAATGATACCAAAAAGCAGGATAGATTTCATTTTAAAATCTCACAAAAACATTAGAGCAGTTTTGTATATGAATATAATTACTAATTTCTAAGAATGAAAAAGGATTATTTGTAGAAATCAGGTTCTTGATCTCTTTTTTGTTTTGGAAGATCTTCCATAACTGCTTGAACAACTTCATTGTGATTGTATGTTAGATGTCTGAGAAACTTTGCTGATTCATCAGCTCTAGTTTTGTCATCAGCAAATAACATCTCAGGACTGCTCAATTCAGTCATCATTGTATTGCATTCTTTGCATGGTTCAAAGTCAAGATAGAGTTTCATGATTTTTCCACATTTTCTTAGTATTTAGACTATTTTATGGATTAGGTATTGGTGCCTCTTTCTTTCGAGGCTTTACCTTATCCACAGCATCAATAAGATCTTGTTGAGTAATCTTGATCTCCTTGACATTCTTTGATTTACCAGCAACATATCTCTTCAAAGCTGCAATAGCTGCTCTGTTTGTAACTGCTTCAATCTCAGCACCGCTAAAGTCATCAGTCAATTTCACAATTTCTGGGATTTTTACATCAGTTGCAAGAGGCTTTTTCTTTGTATGAATCTCAAAGATATGTTGTCTTCCTTTTTCATCAGGATTTGGAACTTTTATGATTCTATCAAATCTGCCTGGTCTGAGAAGTGCTTCATCCACAATGTCTAATCGGTTTGTTGCGCCAATAATCAACACGTTGTGTAGTTCTTCTAGTCCATCAATTTCTGTTAGGATCTGAGATACTACATTTTCTGTAACATGTGAATCAGAGCTACCACTTCCTCTTCTTGGAACAAGTGCATCAACTTCATCTAGGAATATGATACATGGAGCTGCTTGTCGTGCCTTTCTGAATATTTCTCTGACTCCTTTTTCAGACTCTCCAACCCATTTTGAAAGTAGTTCAGGACCCTTGATGCTAATAAAATTAGACTCTGTCATTTTTGCAAGAGCTTTTGCTATCAATGTTTTGCCGGTTCCTGGAGGACCATGAAGTAGAATTCCTTTTGGTGCTTCCACATCAACATAATCATAGGCATCCTTGTATTTGATTGGCCATTCAACTGCCTCTTTGAGTTCTTCTTTTAATTCATCTAAACCACCAACATCATCCCAGCTTACATTAGGAATTTGGACTTGTACTTCTCTGAGTGCACTTGGTCTGACTTCTTTTAATGCATCTCTAAAGTCATCGCTGGTGATTTGGATCTTTTGAAGAATTTCTGTTGAAATCTTTTCTTCATCAAGATCAATTTCAGGAAGAATTCTACGAAGAGATCTCATTGCAGCTTCTTTAGATAATACTTCTAAATCAGCTCCTACAAATCCATGTGTAGTTTTTGAGATTTGTTTCAGATCTACTTTTTCATCAATTGGCATACCACGTGTATGAATTGAAAGAATATCGAATCTACCTTCATCATCAGGAATTCCAATTTCAATTTCTCTATCAAATCTGCCTGGTCTTCTTAGTGCAGGATCGATTGAATCTGGTCTGTTAGTAGCTGCAATAACTACAACTTTACCTCTAGATTTCATTCCGTCCATTAGAGTAAGTAATTGTGAAACAATTCTTTTCTCTAGCTCACCAGAAACTTCGTCTCGTTTTGGAGCAATAGAATCAATCTCATCGATGAAAATTATGCTAGGAGCATTTTCTTCAGCCTGAGTAAAGATTTCTCTGATTCTTTCTTCACTTTCTCCATAATGCTTACCCATTATTTCAGGACCACTTAAGGAGATAAAGTGAGCATTTGTTTCTCCAGCTACTGCCTTTGCCAGTAGTGTTTTACCGGTACCTGGAGGACCATACAAAAGAACACCCTTTGGTGCTTCCACGCCTATTTTATCAAACAGTTCTGGATGTCTCATTGGCAGTTCTACCATTTCGCGAATTTTTTGAACTTCATTTTTTAGACCTCCAAGTTCATCGTATGTAATTCGTGGAACAGAAGAATCAACAGCTTTGGTCATTGCTCCAAGTTTGAATACAGTATTTTCTGTAACTAAAACTGGCTTTGATGGTTTTGTGCTTGTTACAATAAACTGAACTCTTCCGCCCATCTGTGTGTTAAGAGATACTGAATCTCCTGTTGTAAATACATGATTAAGATAGTTGTAAATCATATATTCTTGCAATCCTTCTGCAGAAATCTTTTCAGTTGGAGACAAAACAATTTGTTCAGCATTTACAGCTTCTACTGATTTTAGTGAAATTTTATCACCAATTCCAGCTCCAATGTTTTGCCTTGTCATTCCGTCTATTTTGATAATACCTGAACCATATTCTTCAGGTGCACCTGGCCAAAGTTTTACATGTGTTTTTTTATTATATGTTAATTCTAGTATTTGTCCAGTATTCCATTTTTGATCCTCAATAATTTTTGGATCAACTATAGCTCTTCCTCGTCCAACGTGTTGTTGTGGACTTTCCTCAATTTTTAAAACTATTTCACTCATATCATTACCTCAAAAATAAAGAGGGGTTTATTCAACCTCCACTGTTTTGCCTTTTGGTTTTTCCTCTTCAATTAACTTGAAGGTAATTTGCAAAACCCCGTTTTTGTAAGAAGCTTTTGCTGTGTCTTCATCAACTTTGTGTTGTACAGGAACTTTTACATGATATTTCTTGTCACCGTGTTGTGCTGAAAGATCAACTGCCTTGTTTTCAACAACAATTTTGACATCAGACTTTTCAACTCCTGGCATCTCAGCTATGAGTTTTACTACTTTTTCTTTTTCGTCGACAATTGTGTCAACTATTGGTTCTCGTGTATCAGAAGTTGGTAAAAGTCCTGGTTTGACATTTCCATACTCCTTTACAACAGGTTTTCCATCAGGACCAACGGTCATTGTATAACCATAATAATATGGACCAGATTCAGAACCATTTCCCTTGAATTCCTCAAAAATGTCATCTATATCAAAAAAAGAGCTTGACATTCTTTTGAAAATTCTATCAAATCCACTATCAAAGAACATTGTCATATTCACCTATATTATGTAATGTATATGACATTATATAAAGATTATTGATATTAATTTGATTTCTTACATAATCCTATTATAACTGACATATTATAATAATTTTGATGAGGACTGCAAATATGTCCATACCAGAAATTGTAAGAGAAATTATCACCAGAAATCGTTCGATTTATGATTGTATGAAGATGGATTTGATTAACTATACAGCTCTGGCAGTAAAAATCCAACCAGAGATTGAAAAAATTCTGGGAAATTCTGTGAATCTCAATACTGTAGTTGTTGCAATCAAAAGATATGCTGATTCATTTGAGATTAAAGACGAAGTAAGAGAAGAATCAGTTTTGAAAAATGCAAGATTGGCTTTGACTGATGGTATAATGGATATCAAATTTTCAGTAAAGGATTCAAACGAAATAGATCCTATGGTAATTTTAGACAAATTCTCCAAGATAACGAATAACTATGATTTTTTCAGACTATCTGATTCGTTTAGATTTCTAACAGAGGATATGGATGATATTAGACAGATTTTTAGTAATGTATCAAAAAATAATGAAATGTTTAGTACGGGTCTTGCAAAAATTAGAATTTCAATTCCCAATTCCCAAAATCAATCAGACGTAGTATCTTATGTTGCTGAAGTTTTACATGCAAATGGGGTAGAACTAGTTAATGCATTTTTCAGTCAGGATAGCATTACAATCATTCTAAATGAAAGGGATTCATCCAGAGCCTATGATATTTTACATTCAGATATTATGAGAACCTGAGCCTAATAAGGGACGTATTGGAAATTGTTCTTATAGCATATATTCACCCAATTTGTGAAGAAAGCACAATTGGCAAGAAATAAGAAAAAAATTGTAATTTTAGGGGGAGGATTTGCAGGTGTGGAATGTGCAAGACAATTAGAATCAGAGTTTGGAACTGATTCAGAAATAGAACTAGTTATGGTAAGTGAAGATAATTTTCTATTATTTACACCAATGTTACCACAAGTTGCTTCTGGAATGATTGAAACCAGACATATTGTTTTACCAATCAGAACTATTTGTAAAAAAACAAAATTCTATGAAGGCAGAGTCAAAAATATTGATCCTTATGGAAAATTAGTAACATTATGGGGAACTGGAGATAAAAGAAGTATTTCAATACATTATGATTTTCTAGTGGTTGCACTTGGCAGTGAGACGAATTTTTTTGGGATGGCTGATGTTGAAAAAAATGCTTACACTATGAAGACACTCAATGATGCTGTAATGTTAAGAAATAGAGTAATTGATATGCTTGAACAGGCAGAAAATGAGACTAATCCAATACTAAGAAAAAGTTTTTTGAATTTTGTTGTTGTTGGTGGAGGATTTGCAGGAATTGAGACTGCAGGAGAATTAATGGATCTTCTTTTAGATGCAAGAAAACATTATCCAACAATTCACAAAGAAGATCTCAAAGTAATTGTATTAGAAGCTCTGGGAATGATTTTGCCTGGATTTAATACGAAATTGGCAGACTTTGCAAAAGACAAGATGGTAGAAAGAGGAATCGATATCAGATTAAAAACTGCGGTAACAAGTTTTGATGGAAATGAAGTCACTATCAAATCATTAGATGAACATCCAAAAGATTCAGTAGATACTTCTAAAATTGATTCAATAGTAACAAAGACTTTGATTTGGACTGCAGGTGTTACACCAGTTAATACAATTAAGAGATCTATGTTCAAAACTGATAAAGGAAAAGTTATTGTAAATGATTATTTGGAAGTTTCAGATTTTCCAGGAGTATTTGCTATTGGTGATTGTGCATTACATTTAGATCCTGAAACACAAAGACCATTACCTCCAACTGCTCAAATTGCAGAAGCTCAAGCAAAAATTGCAGCTAAAAATTTGATTGCAATAATTAAAAATTCTAAAAAAGAAAAATTTGTTTATCATTCAAAAGGACAAATGGCAATTATTGGAAAAAGATCAGGAATTGCTACATTTTTAGGAATGAATATTTCAGGATTTTGGGCTTGGCTAATTTGGCGAAATGTATACCTCTCAAAAATCACAACATTTGATAAAAAAACTCGTGTGTTTCTTGATTGGACAATAGATTTGTTTTTTGATAGAGATATTTCGAGACTAAAATTAATGAAACGTGAAACCGAGAAAGAATACAAACTACTTGATGAAGTAGATGATGTTTGGTAAAAAAAATTATTTTCTAATTTTATAGATAATTATTGTAGGAGCTACAAAATACATTCCAATGTTAAGGATTATCAGACTAATTCCATAACCTAGAACTGATTCTTCTGAATTTACATCTACATAATTAAGAATTGATAGGGATGTAAGTAGTGGTGTTAGGGTAACCTTTACTGCTTCCTTGAAAAGAGGGTTTTCACGTTCTAAATCTGCAATCATAGGTGAAAATGAGTAATAGAATTGATTAAATCCGCTCATAAATGCAGTACCTGATTTTGTTGATAAGATGAGATTATCTCTAATCTCTCTTAATTGTTGAACTTGAGGAGCTAATTCTGAACCATATGTTGCAGTTGCAATTAGACAGCCACCACCTTCTTTATTTTGTGATAATATTTCAAATGAATCAATTGTTTCTTCAAATCTTGGAAGTTGTGAATCAAATTCGTTAACTCCATTGCTATATGCAAATGTGTAAACTTTTTCCGTATCAAAAATCATAATTTCTCTAAATTTTACATCAAAACTTTCATTATTTGAAAAGAATGTACCTATTGCATTTATCACATAGGCTTGATTTCCATTAACAGAAATTTTTTCTTGTGAAATTATGTCTAGGTTACCTGCCTCTACAACTTGCTTAATTGTTTCAGTTTTATTGAAAATAAGGTCATCCATAGTTCTTTGATTGGTTTCTTCTACTGTTAATGAAATCACAGGATTTATGGCTCCAATTTTTGGTCCTACTGCTACTACGTCAGGAGAATTTGGTGTTGTTTTATTTGGAGTTTGTAATAACCATCCTTCAGGTACACTAAATCCTATTTCATGCTCAGTGCTTTCATATTTTTGATTACCAGTAGATGGAGTAATGGTTGATTCAGTACGTTCTGGTTCTTGTAATTCAAGAATATTTGAGACTTCTGAACGATTAACTATTGTAACTTTAGTAATTCTTACTTGTTCAGGATCTTGTGGTCTGTCTTGAGAAGTAGTTTCCACTGATGCAATTTTATCTAATGTTTCAAAACTTTCTTCAGTTACAATTCTACCAAATACAGTATATTGTTCATCAAGAAAATTTGAGTCAGCATGTACGATAAAGAATTGTGAGCCACCACTGTTTGGATCAGCAGATCTTGCCATTGAAACAATTCCTCGATTATGTTTTATTGTGTTAAATTCAGCATCCACACTTGTTTTTGGGCCACCAGTTCCCCAGGTACTAGGATCACCTTCTATTGTGTTTGGATCGCCTCCCTGAATCATAAATCCAGGAATAATTCTATGGAAAAGAGTTCCATCATAAAATCCAGATTGAGATAATTTAATAAAATTTTCAACGTGTTTTGGTGCATCATTATAAAAAAATTCTATTGTAATGTTTCCAAGATTGGTCTCTAAAACTACTACAGGATCTACAAAGTTAATTTTGTTAATCTCATTTTCTTGCGCAAATGTATAGTTTCCAAAACTAACTAAAAGTAATGAAATTGTCAAAATTAGGAAGACTTTATTCAATATTTTTTTCCATAAATTCTTACTTAAAAGCTAATTGTATTGATTTTTAACAAAGTCAAATAAATCAAGTACATGGAACCTGAAGAAAAGATTCAGGCACACATAGTTTCAGTGTGGAGAGAATCCAAGAAATTCTTTTCAATTGGTGGGAAAGAAGGTATGTTGGTATTAACTGACAAACATTTGATGTTTATTCATAAGACAGAATCTAAAATGAATTGGTGGAAAGCTATTACTCAAAGACAAGTAATCAATTTTATTAAATCAAAAAATACAATGATCCGTCATGATGGGTATAATGAAGAAGATCTGATGAATGATTGCGAAGATGACAGGAATGTTGAGTTAGGGTTTGATGATATTTCCAGTATTAGTTTTACAGAAAAAGATTGGGGAAGTTCATTACAATTAGAATATCAAAAGAATGGAAAAGATGAGAAATTTCAGTATTCAATAGCCCAAGACTGGGTGAAATATCCTGTAAAAGAGCCTACAAAATACATGAAAGTGGATTGGAAGCCTTTTGTGCAATATATTAAAGACAGACAGAAATTTACAAAATAAAATTGAAGGTTTATGCTGTAGGTGTTGGGCCTGGTTCTCCAAAATATGTGACAGAAATAGTGAAAGAGATTATTCAAAATTGTGATGTAGTTATCGGTTACAAATACACTCTAAAAACTATTGAAGAGTTGATTGTAGGAAAAGAGATCTATGAAATTACTATGAATGATCAAGAAGATTCCTATCAAAAGATTCTGCCAGAGCTTGGTGACAGAACATTAGTAATTCCATTTACAGGTGATGTAAATTTTTCAGAATCAGAAGTAGTTGACAGATTAATAGAAATTTTTGGCGAAATAGAAATTATTCCAGGCATTAGTTCAATTCAAGTTGCTGCATCAAGAGCAAAGGTTCCTCTTGATAAATCAAAAGTAATTACAATGCATGTAACTACTCCAATTGAAGATAAAAAATTAGAATTGCAAAAGGCATTGATTGATGGTTTTAGTGTTGTTTTGGTTCCAAGACCTTGGCCAAAACAACCAGATAAGCATTTTATGCCTTCTGAAATAGCCATTTATCTTCGAGAACATGATTTTGATACTGAAAAGATGAAGGTTCATGTTTTTGAGGCAATAACCACTGAGAATGAAACACATTTTGAAGGCACGGTAAAAGATTTGGAAGAAAAAGAATTTTCTGATTTGTCGGTAATGGTGTTCAACCAAGTGAGTCTTGATTCATATATGAATTATAGATGGCAGTGGGAAAATTAATTGCCTTGTTGATTTTTTGATGTACCAAACGAAACATTGTCCACGTTAGGGAAACTTGCTACTTCAATTTTCATATAATTATAGTCTGGATCATATAGTTTGTAAATTCCTATACCATCAAATGTAATATTAACAGATTCGCCAGGTGCAATATATCCAGTTGAAATTCTTCCATCAGGTGTAAATGGATTGTATCGATCACCATAATTTTTTTTTCCACTAATTATGCTGTGTTGTACTACATCATCATTTACTAAAGTAATAGTAGTACCTGGCTGTACTGTAAGTCTATCAATAGAAAAGAATCTAAGATAACTTGAGGCGTCAAATCCAGGAACAGTGTTATCAGTTTTTTGTGCAGATGAACCTCTAAGAATGTGAATAATTAGATTTGATTTTTCAGGGTCTGTTGAAGTTGGTGTGATTTTAGAAAGAGTTGACAGTTTTGTTGTGTAAATAATCTTATATGATTCATCAGATGTTGTAATTCTTCCAGTAAAACCATAAATTGATGCATCTTTACTTTCTTCAACTAGTCTTCCAAAAAAGCTAATTGATGTATCAAAACCAGTTGAACTTTCAACTAGACCATTTATTCGAATATATTTTCCTTCACGTAAAAATTTTCCTTGTAAATTGGAAATTACAAATTCTTCATCATTTAATGTGATAAAACCATCATGTATAAGAAAATTAATCGTACTTCCACTCTGTTTTTGAGAAGATAGACCAAGATCAATTTCCGATATTTTTATAATTTCCTCAGTTACAGCAAATCCAGAACCTTCTAAAAGAAATGCTTGCTTTTCAGAAATTTCCGCAAATGCCTCATTTGCAAAATATCCAGACGAAATCAAAAGTAAAGCTAATAGTGAAATGGTTGCTTTCATGATTAAATTCTCATCTAATTTGGTTTATAATTTGCTACTAAATTATTTTAGACTGATTAGGCAAAACGAGAGGAATTAAAGATCAGAGTTCAGGCATGTTCATTAGACCTTCTTTTTGAGCAATTTCTATCATGTAAAATTCAATATATCCACCAGCTAAAAGAAGACCAGTAACAATTCCTATTTCAATTAATGTTGGTTTGATAAATGGCATCAAATCAAATTTTTTGAGAATTGCTCTGATCAAAATAAAACTCCTAGAAATTCCAAGAGAATATGCTGCTAGTTCCATTAAACCAAACGGAGAAAAGAAAAGAATTGACAGTGGTGGAATCTCACCAATTTCTGGTGCAGTAAAGGCTATTGATGCAAATGCAAATCCTGTAGACCATGAAGCAAATAATCCCCATACAATCCCAAATCCAGGAATAAACATTGGAAGAGCTATAGTCAAATTATGTGTAAATATTCCAAATGCATCAATATCTAAAACAAGTGCTTCAAATTCTGCCATAAATGCATCTGCTTCCTCTTCAGTAACAGTAGATAATGAGCCGATTTGAAATAAAGCTGCAAAAAGCCCTAAAAATACAAAGAATGAGATAATTCTAAGTTTATTCACACAGCATAATATTATGAACAATATTTGAGGGTTGGTGCAGGCGCAGATTTAATTAAACCAGATTGTACTTTTTGATATGAAAAAGGAACTTACTTTTGCATTAAATTATGCGTTAAACAAGGGATTCCAGATTCATCCGGACGCTTTTAAAATTTTAGAAGATATAGATGTAAAAAAATTAGAGAAGATAATAAAAGAAATAGTCAGAGAGAAAACTAGACAAAAATTATTCCAGATTAATCAAGATGATTTAGAAACATATCTTGGAATTAAAGACGATCTTTCATTACAAAATGAAATTAAAATATTATCAGATCCTACAAGTAAGATAACTTCAGGTGAAGGAGTAAAAGGATACAATGCATTATTTTCTAGTCGTTTTAACAAACTTAAACGAATTATTTCAGACAGACCAGAGTCAAAAATGCTCAAATCTGCAGCATCTCTAAAAAATACAAAAATTGAAGATGATTTGTATGTATGTGGACTAGTTTCAGTTAGAAGTTCTGAGAGAAACATCACAAAAATCGTTCTTGAAGACCCATCAGGCTCATTTGAAGGCATTATTTTTGATGAGGAATTACAAAAAACTGCTGGTACTCTGTTATTGGATCAATTTGTAATGGCAAGAGTAGGTTCGGCTAAAAACTCTGGATATATCATCAAGGATTTAATTTTGCCAGATATTCCAGAACAGGCTAAAAACAAGTCAGAAAGTGAAGCATATGCCGTATTTCTTTCTGATTTACATATAGGAAGCAGATATTTCATGGAAGAAGAGTTTTCAGATTTTGTATCATGGATCTCTAGTCCTGATCCAATTGCAAAGAAAATTAGGTTTGTCTTGATTGGAGGTGATGTTGTAGATGGAGTAGGAATCTATCCAAATCAGAATAAAGAACTGGTATGTCAAACAATCCAAGAACAGTTAAAAAAAGCAGAGGATTTGATTGACAAAATCCCAAAAAATGTAAAGATCATTATAATGCCTGGAAATCATGATCCTGGAAGAAGAGCACTACCACAGCCAGCCATACCTCAAAAATATAATTCTGGTTTGTGGGAAAGGGAAAATGTGTTTATGGTGGGTAATCCTGCCGTAGTCTCATTAAATGGAGTTAAGGTTTCAATGTTTCACGGACAAAGTATAGATGATATTGTAAAGACCACCCCAGGTCTAAGTTATGATAGACCTACAGATGTGATGAAACATCTTCTTAGAGCAAGACATTTGAGTCCAATTTATGGTAGCCAGACACCGATAGCACCTGAGATGGAAGATCTTATGGTAATTCAAGATATTCCAGATATTTTTCACGTCGGTCATGTCCATAGAGCACAACTAGACATGTACAAAGGAATTTTATTGATAAACTCAGGTTCATGGCAGAAGCAAACACCATTTCAAGCCAGTGTTGGGATGACACCAAATCCAGGAATTGCTATTTTAGTAAATCTCAAAACTTTCCAAGTTTTCCATCAAAACTATAGTTCTAATTTAGATAATATCTTGCAAAGTTAGATCGTCTTTGAATGTTTTTTTTATCATTTCAGATGATATTGTAAGTTTGTATTTTTTTGTCCTGCCATGAATTCCTTGATGAATTAGTCTTCCTGAAATTATTCCAGATAATTCAATTTCACTGAGCATTTGTGTTATTCTTCTTTGAGTTAGCTCGTCTTTTCCAACTGCCTTACAGAGATTTTTGTAAGATGAATAAATCTCGCCTGTAGAAGAACCATTTGCCTTCATTATTGCAATAAGGACTAGTTTTTCATGTAGTGGAAATGATTTGAGAGATTTTTCCTCTTTATTTTCTTCCATTTTTTGAGAGGCTTCTCTCACATGTTCAATAGTGACTTTTTCTGATTGTTGACGTTCAGCAAGTTCTCCTGATACTCGAAGTAAATCTATTGCTCGTCTGGCATCACCGTGTTCTCCTCCAGCAAGTGCGGCAATGAGATTTAGTGCGGGTTCATCTACTGAATTTGCAACAAATGATTCATTGATTCTTTCTTCAAGAATTTTTTTTATTTGTTCAACATTATAGTTTGTAAATACAATCTCTTCTTCTCCTAGGCTGCTGATTACCCTAGGATCCAATCTTTCTTTAAATGTCAAATCATTTGAAATTCCAACCAAAGTTAGAGAACCTTGTGTTAGACGCTCATTTGCTCTAGTAAGTTGATATAGAATATCCTTGCCTGTTTTTGCTACTAATTGGGCTAAATAATCAATTTCGTCAATTACAAAAATTGCGTTAAGTTTTTCTTCATCTATTTTTGTTAGTAATCTTTTGAATACCACGCTGATTGCCAGTCCATTTGAGGGTAATTCCTTCTCATTTAGGCCTAATTGCCTGCCTAAACTCACTAATAATCCATAAAGGGTTGTTTCTTCTTTAGAATTAGAATATACTAACTTAATTGGAAAGTTTGATTTTTCTACCCTTTCTTGAATTTTTGAAAGAACTTTTTTCACAACCAAAGTTTTACCTGTACCTGGTTTTCCATATACTAGAAGATTTGATGGTCTAGATTTTTTTAAAATAGGTAATAATGATTGAGTAACTTGTTCTTGTTCAGATTTTCTATGTAAAATAATTTCTGGAATATATGTAAAATGAAGAATATCTCGATTTTTTATTATTGATTTTCCTGATTCTGCAGCATCTAACATATCATCTATAGGATCAGACATACTCACACACCTTTGTTTCCTCTCAATACTAACACAATCATATCTGAATTAAGAGAGTATAGTATAGAATAGTAATTGTAGTTTAGTTTGTAATTAATTATTTTTAGTTAGTTTTAGATTTTCTAATAAAAAAAATTAAAGAAAAAGATAGAGTGGAAATATCGGTGTGTGGGTTTCTTTGGTTGAGAATGAGTTAACATTTTTGTTAAGTTTGTGTTAAATAAAACCAAAAAAACCCAATTTTGACCCCTTTATTTCCATTCCAGGCGTTAAGGTGAATGTTAACACTGTGAATATCATGAAAATAACCCCTTTATTTCCACTCCAGGTATGAAAACCTATTAAATTAAAGGATTTATTGAAAGTTAACTGTTAATAACAAAAAATAGGCTAGGCACGGGCTAGGCAGTCAATGTTAACAAACCATTTAGTTAACAAACATTCTTGGATCATTTGAACTGTTAACATTCGATCCATTAGATCTCAAAGATGGCTAAAAAAAGGATTAGAATAGACATGGAAGACTCTGATGGAGCTCGTTATGATATCAAATTAGAGGGTAATGTTACAAGAGACAAAGTCCTCAAAATCTTTGAAATGATGGACTTGATGAATATTGAAGAAGAACAAGAGGTTACAAATATGGATTCTGTAGGCTCCAAAATTTGGAATATTGTGGATAAATTCTTCCCAATGGGCAAATTTACCTCTACAAACATTCTTGAAAAATATGAAGATGAATATAATGAACCTGTCAAACTAAGTGTAATTTCCACATATTTGTCAAGATTTTCCACAAAAGGTAGGGTAAATAGGACCAGAACAGGCCGAGAATGGACATATCAAACCATTAAACTAGCGCAAAAACAACAATAACTAATCAAGAAATAGTAACTTTTCTAATCAATAATCGATCTTTTCCCAAAATTACTTTGACATATTCCCCTTTTTGAATATCCATATACTTTCTAAACTGTTTTGGAATAGAAATTGTTCCTGCAGAAGTGATTTTTACCAACACTTCATTGTCTTGGACTGACATAATACCATTATAAATTAATAATATATATAATTTATTAAATTATCTAATTATATTTTCATTATAAAATATGGCTAAATTACTCAAAAAATTGTAAATTCACTATGAAAAATTCTTAAAATTATTCTATTCTAAAATTGGATTGACTTCTAATTCTCCAACTTTTGCCATTCCTTTTTCAGTAATTGAATAAGTATATGGTTTTGATTCTGTGTTTCTTTGTACATATCCATCTTCAAACAACTTTTTCATCAGGCGTGAAGTATGTTCCCTACTTTTCTTTAATGTGATTTGTATGTCACGTGATGTCATAGCCTTGTTTGTGATTAGATGCAACACATAATCAATTGGGTTTGCAGGCGTAATAGTTGGTATTTTTGGTGTTGAAATCACTTTTTCAGGCACAACTTCTGGTTTGCTAACAACCTCAATAGGTCTTTCAGAAGCCTCATTCTTTGCCAATTTTTCTAAGAATTTCTTTAATTCCAAATTAGGATCCTCTGCTTTTTGTTCTATACCTTGAATTTCTAATGCATCTAGGCGTATTTTCATATCTATCAACTGCCTTTCGTAATATTCTAATCGTTCAGTTTGGGTTGCATCAAATACTTCCTTCTTAATTTTCACGAATGGACTTATCTTGAAATATGCATACAAACCTAAAATCCCCACAATAAATGCTAAAATCACAGATAAAATCACTTCAGGTTCAGGAATTTCCACTAACATCACAACATCTATGCCTACATTGTGATTTATCGTGATAGAACAACATTATTTCACACTTTAGATTAACAAACTCACACATAATCACAAACAAAATCATTTTGTTACTTGACTAGGTAATCACATACATCACATATTACATGCCTGACGAATGAGCCTATCTATCACACTTATCACTTCATCTTCTCTTTCAGGAAAAATATCACTCTCATTTATCACACTAATTTGCTCAGAAAGTTTTGAAATCACATCTATATCATCAGGTAAAAGTATGCCTAAACCACGAAAAAGTATGATTGAATAGAATAATCCGATTAATTTGTCTCTAGATTGACCAACTTGCCTATAATACGCACCTTTACTAATAGGAAAACTTGATTCTAGAAGATCTTTCTGATTTAAAATAATTTCAACTTGTCGCTCTGTAAACAATGATTTTTTGATAATTTTACGTATAATATTGTTAAAATTAGATCCTTCAGACTTGTCCATAGCTATACAAATCTGTATACAGCATTCCAATTAAACTTTAAAGAGACATCCACAGACATTCTTTATGACTGGAAACAAAGTAGAATCATTCCTAAAATCAGAATTAAAAAAGAAAAATGCATTATTGTTTGTATTAATCGACTCTGAAGTGTCAAATCTAGAGGCATCAAGCAAGCTTGCTAAAGATGTGGAGAAGATCGGGGCTTCAGCAATTTTAGTAGGAGGCTCATCAGCAACCGATCAAATTGAAATGGCTCAGGTAGTAAAAGGAATCAAAAAAGGTCTAAAAATTCCAATTATTCTATTTCCAGGCAATGTTACTGGTGTTGTACCAGATGCTGATGCAATCTTATTTAGTTCACTAATGAATTCTGAAAATCCATATTTTATAACACAAGCACAGGCTTTAGGAGCTCCAAGTGTCCTTAAATTTGGATTAGAGCCACTCCCAACTGCATATTTAGTGATTGGAGATGGAACTTCTGCTTGGTTTGTTGGTTCAGCAAGAGGAATTCCATTTGAAAAACCAAAAATTGCTGCAGCTTATGCTCTTGCAGCTCAATTCCTTGGCATGAGATTTGTATATCTTGAAGCAGGTTCTGGTGCAAAAACTAACGTTACTCCTGAAATGGTAAAGACAGTCAGACATGCATTTAATGGATTTTTGATTGTAGGTGGAGGAATCAAAGATGAAAAAACTGCTGAAAGTCTAGTTAAAGCAGGAGCAGATGCTCTAGTAATAGGAACCTTCCTAGAAAAGGGAGGAAGTATCAAAAAACTCGAACAAATAGCAAAAGCAATTCAAAGAAGCAAGTAAAAGGACTGTATTATGTCTGAAAATGATTCAACATCTCGAATTAGTAATGTCGAGATGCCTGACTACTATTTTGATTACTATTCTAGCCTCTCAAATGAGGTATATTCAATTTTTGAGCATGCGGCATCAGCTAAATCCAGTCTTGCAGATTCCTCAGGTAATATTGAGCCTAAAATAGCATTTGATTTGGCTGATAGAGTTGCAAAAATGCACGAGATCGATATTGCCGAACCATTAAGAGAAATTCTAAAAATCAATGGAAAAGAACTCTCGGCATTAATTTTAGCAAAAGAGATTGCTTTAGGCAAATATTGTCTTCCAGATGCTACTTTAGAAGACAAACTAGATCTTGCAGTACGTGTAGGATTGGCGATAATTACTGAAGGAGTAACTATTGCACCATTACAAGGAATTAGTGAAGTAAAAATAAAAAAAAATAAAGATGGAACAGAATATCTTTCTGTTTCTATTGCAGGACCAATGCGTTCAGCGGGTGGAACTGAATCTGCAGTTACTCTGCTAATTGCAGATCATGTTAGAAAGATTGCTGGCCTTTCAAAATTTCAAGCAAATTCTTTTGATGATGAAACTGGTAGATTTGTTGAGGAATTAAGAATCTATGAAAGAGAAGCTAGTAGCTTTCAATTTCATATTTTAGATGAAGATATTGAACATGTAATTTCTAATCTTCCAGTTGAACTAACTGGTGTTGATACTGATCCATATGAGGTTGTAAATCATAAATCCATGGCTAGAATCCAAACAGACCGAGTAAGGGGAGGTGCCTTACGTGTTTTAAATGATGGATTGATTGGAAGATCAAAAAAACTCCTCAAAAGAATCGAATTGTATAATCTGGATGGCTGGGAATGGCTCAATGATCTTAAAGGAGCAGTTCAGACTGGGGAAAATCAGGAAGATGCAGCTGCAAAAAGAATGCGTGAAGTGATTACAGGTAGATCTGTATTGTCCATGCCTAACAAATTAGGCGGATTTAGACTGAGATATGGAAGAGCATGTAATACGGGTTTTGCAGCAGTAGGAATACACCCAGTAATTGCAGAAATTCTTGATCATACTGTAGCAGTAGGTACTCAAATCAAAATTGACATTCCTGGTAAAGGAGCAACAGTAGCATTTGTTGATTCAATTGATACCCCAACTGTTCGTCTCAATAACGGAAATGTTGTAAAGATTCGAGATGTAAAACATGGATTAGAAATCAAAGATGACATTGAAAAAATCCTACACTTAGGTGATATTTTAATTTCATTTGGTGATTTTTTAGAAAATAACGCACAATTGGTACCCTCAGCATATGTAGAAGAATTTTGGACAGAGGAACTAAAACAAAAAATTGAAAAATATGAACCAAACGATCAGTATCTAAATCAATTTTTAAATAGAATTCCAACAATTGATGAAGCATTAAAAATTTCACTTGATTTTAAAATTCCCCTTCATCCACATTATCTATATTTCTGGGATAAAATATCATCTGAAGAACTCCTCAAACTTTTAGAACCTAAAAATGTCAATGAAACATCAATCGAATATTCAAATGATGTAAAAAAAATTCTTGAAGATTTAGGCACCCCTCATAAAATTGAAAATGATTCAATTATTCTTGAACATCAAGAAGCAAAAATTTTCTTTAATCTTTTATTTAGAAAGAAACCATCCATTGATGATTTATCAGTACCGAAAATTCTAACTAAATCATCTGGCATTAAAATTAATAATAAATTCTCAACAAGTATTGGAGTTAGAATAGGAAGGCCAGAAAAAGCAGCAGCTAGACAAATGAAACCTGCAACACATGTATTGTTTCCAGTTGGTGAGAAAGGTGGACCTACTAGAGATCTTCTTAAAGCTTCTAGAAATGAACACTTTTTTGCTAATATTTACAATCGACATTGTAAAAAATGCAATCAACCATCTATTGGAATTAAATGTTCTATTTGTGGTACAAAAACTTCTATCACATACAGATGTACAAATTGTAGAGATACTCTTAAAGAACCATTTTGCGAAAAATGCAAGCGTAAATCTCCTGCTCATTCACATAAAGAATTTCCATTAAAAACTAGGTTACTTTTAGCTCAAGAAAAAATGGGACTTCGAGCTAAAGAACCATTCAAAGGAGTAAAAGAACTCATCAATCAGGATAAAATTGCAGAGCCTCTTGAAAAAGGACTTGTACGACAAAACTTTGGATTAACCACTTTCAAGGATGGAACCGTAAGATTTGATGCGACAAATTCCCCATTAACACAATTCAGACCATCATGGATTGGTACATCAATTGAAAAACTAAAAGAACTCGGGTATACTCATGACATTGACGGAAATCCAATTGAATCTGAAGAACAAATTATAGAACTTCGGATGCAAGATGTGATTATACCATACGAAAGTGGAAATTATCTAGTCTCAACTTGTAAATACATTGATGTCTTATTAGAAAAATTCTATGGTAAATCTTCATTTTACAATGTAAAGAATTCAAAAGATCTTATTGGGCATTTGATAATCGGTTTAGCTCCTCATACATCTGTAGGAATAGTAGGAAGAATCATAGGATATACTGAAACTCATGTTTGTTTTGGAACTCCTAATTGGCATTCTGCAAAAAGAAGAGATGCTGATGGTGATGCTGATTCAATAATGCTATTAATGGATAGCCTGCTTAATTTCTCAAGACAATTTCTATCTGATAGAATAGGTGGATTAATGGATGCACCATTACTTGTTCAACCTCATGTTTTACCACACGAATCTCAACCACAAGCACATAATCTTGAAGTCACAAAAATACTTCCTTTGGAATTCTTTGAATCTACATTTAAACAAGTAAAAGCTTCTGATGTGACCTCGATTGAAATTATTAAATCTCGACTTGAAACTAAAAGACAATTTTATGATTATCATTTTACTCACAAAACTTCATCATTAACAACTTCAAAATCAAGAAGCGCGTATTCCACACTTGGTTCAATGCTTGACAAATTTGACATGCAAGTTAGAAATGCTGAATTAATCAACGCTGTAAATACATCAGAGATTGTTTCGAATGTAATTTCAACACATCTTGTTCCAGATCTAATGGGAAACTTAAGAGCATATGCTAGACAGAGCTTTAGATGTACTGCATGTGGAAAATCATTTCGTAGAATGCCTCTTATCCAAACTTGTGTTTGTGGTCACAAATTAATTGCCACAATTACTAGAGGTTCAGTAGAGAAATATCTAAAACTTGCAAAAAGATTGGTTGAAAAATATGATGTGGGTGAATATCAACGGGGAAGAATTCTTGCTTTATCCGATGAAATAGAATTAGTATTTGGTAAAAGCAGAGGAGATCAATCCTTACTGACAGATTATTCGTAAATTTATCTTAATTTGACGTACTCGTAAGCACCTAATTTATTATCAAAACAGAATTTAACTTTCTGATAATCTTTTCTGAATGTTTTGACTTTAGAAAGAATTTTCTTTGGATCCTTTTTATCAATTACAACTTGTTTAATGTATGATGCAATTTCTTGCATCTCGTTCTTTTTCATTCCAAGTCTTGTAATTTCAGAAACTCCCAATCTAATTCCACCTGGATGGAAATAGTTTCTTCCAGCTTTGATATCTCCTGGAATTAATTGTCTATTTACTATGATGTTTGCTTTTTCTAAATCAGCTTCTACTTTTCCACCATCTGAATAATCTAAAACATTAACTGCAATTTGGTGTGATTGTGTAAATCCTCTACTTTCTCCTAATACTTTGAATCCCATATCGCTTAATGCTTCAGCAAATGCTTTTGCATTTTTGATCACTGCAGTAGCATAATCTTTACCAAACTCTAAAGCTTCGGCAAATGCAACTGCTTTTCCTGCCATATGATGAATGTGATGACTACTTGTGAGTCCAGGGAAAGTTGCTTTTTTGATTACTTCTTCATGTTCTTTTGAACCTAAAACAAGTCCACCTTGAGGGCCAAACAAAGTCTTGTGAGTACTCATAGTCATGGTATCTGCACCTTCTCGAAGAGGATCTTGGAATTTTCCACCTGCAATTAATCCTGCAACATGTGCAGCATCATAATTGATATGCATATCATAACTTTTGAGGAAATCTGATAATTCTTTGACAGGATGAGGAAACAGAAACAATGAACCGCCAAACATTGCCATTTTTGGTAAACGGTTTTCATTTTTGAGATCTTTTACTTTTTGTTTTGTCTTATCTACATCAATTGTCATTTCTTCTGCATCAAATGGATAGAATTCTATTTCTAATCCATGAACTAAACCTGCAGTTCCTGAATGTTCCTTTTTTCCATGTGAAATATGTCCACCAGCTGGAATTGAAGGTGCTAACATGATATCCCCAGGATTGGTAAATGCAGAATATATTGCCAAATTTGCAACAACTCCTGAAATTGGTCTGACATCAGCAAATTTTGCTTTGTATAATTTCTTAGCTAATTTCATACATTCAAACTCTACATCATCAATGTAGACACAACCTGCATAGACTCTTTCTCCAGGCCATCCTTCAGCATATCTATTTCCAAAATCAGAAATTATTGCTTCTCTGACTGCAGGACTAGGAATATTTTCACTTGCAATCAATGGAATTGAATTCTCAAACCATTTGTGATGATCCTTTAATTTTGTAAATATTTTATCATAAGCTTCTCTATTTTGTGATTTAGCCATATTTGGCATCTTGATTTTCCCAATTTAAAAACACCGATATGATCTCAAAATGATCCATCCTGATCTGGAAGGTATAAAAGGGGAATCCGAAGTTTTGGCATCTATGGGAATGCAAGCAACTTCAAAGGGAACTATGCCCGTTGTTTTGCTAAAAGAGGGTGGTTCTGAAACTAAAGGACGAGAAGCCCAAAAAAATAACATAGCAGCAGCTAAAATTATCGCCGAAATCGTTCATACCAGCCTTGGACCTCGAGGTATGGATAAAATGCTAGTCGATTCATTAGGCGACGTTACAATTACCAATGATGGTGCAACCATCCTAAAAGAAATTGATGTACAACATCCAGCAGCAAAAATGCTAGTTGAAATCTCAAAAACCACAGATAATGAAGTTGGTGACGGTACAACATCTGCTGTAATTCTAGCTGGTGCCTTATTATCACAAGCAGAATCATTAATTGATTCAGATGTACATCCAACAATTATTGTTGATGGATATAGAAAGGCTGCAAGAAAAGCAAAAGAATTCTTGGAAGAAATTGCTGATACAATTTCTGCAAATGATAAAAATATTTTAAATAAAATCGCAAAAACTTCAATGCAAACAAAACTTGTTAGAAAAGACTCTGATCTTCTTGCAGATATTATTGTAAAATCGGTGCTTGCTGTTTCAGAAAAAACTGGCGAATCTTTTGATGTTGATATTGATGATATCAAAGTTGAGAAGAAAGCTGGTGGCTCAATTAAAGATTCTATGATTATACAAGGTATTGTTCTTGACAAAGAAATTGTTCATGGTGGAATGCCTAGAAAAATTACAGATGCTAAAATTGCATTAATCAATACCGCATTAGAAATTAGTAAAACTGAAACTGATGCAAAAATCAATATTTCAAATCCTCAACAACTAAAATCATTTTTAGATGAAGAAAATAGAATGCTAAAAACAATGGTTGACAAAGTTATCGGCTCTGGCGCTAATGTAGTCTTATGTCAAAAAGGATTGGATGATATGGCTCAACATTATCTTGCAAAAGCAGGAATTATTGCTGTTAGAAGAATTAAAGAAAGTGATCTTACAAAATTAGCAAAAGCAACAGGTGCTAGAATAGTTACAAATCTCGATGATCTTTTTGAAAAAGATCTTGGTTCTGCTGAGGTTGTTGAAGAGAAAAAAATTGAAGAAGACAAATGGGTATTTGTTGAAGGATGTAAACATCCAAAATCTGTAACATTACTTCTTCGTGCAGGTTCACAAAGAGTTGTTGATGAAGTTGAACGTTCTGTTCATGATGCTTTAATGGTTGTAAAAGACGTAATGTTAAAACCACAAATAGTTGCAGGTGGAGGAGCTCCTGAAACATATGCTGCAACCAAAATTAGAGGTTGGGCAAAGTCTTTGGAAGGCAGAGAACAACTTGCAGCAGAAAAATTTGCAGATGCTTTAGAAGAAATTCCAATGGCACTTGCTGATAATGCTGGAATGGATCCAATTGATACACTTACACTTCTTCGTTCAAAACAACAGAAAGGAGAAAAATGGACTGGAATTGATGTAATGAAGGCAAAGATTGGTAATATGAAATCAAGTGATATTATTGAACCACTTGCAGTCAAACTTCAAATTGTTTCTGCAGCTGCTGAGGCTGCATGTATGATTCTTAGAATAGATGATGTTATTGCTACTCAAAAATCTGCAGGTGGTCCACCTGGTGGTGAAGGTGGAATGCCTGGAATGGGTGGAATGCCTGGAATGGGTGGAATGCCTGGAATGGGTGGAATGCCTGACATGGGCGGAATGATGTAAATTATTTTGAAAAATTTCAAAACTTTAATTGTTAATCAAAATTACAAACAACATTGAATCAAATTACCTCTAAAGCACTCACTGGTTTCAAATACATTTACCTGATTGCATTTTTTGCATTACTAGCAGGATTCTTTCATCCCCTTATTACCAATACAAGTTTTGATGGAGTTGTTATTGGAGTGTTGGTATTATTTGTAGGACTTGCAGGAGGTGTTTTGTTATACAGAGCTGCAACATCTGAAAATAAAAGAGCAATATTTCTTGGGAGTGGATTTGCTTTAATGTCTATTTCATTATATTATATTTTTCAGTTAACTGGAAGAACCTAGACATCAAAATAAAGATAAAATTCATGTGGATGTGGTCTAATTGCAATCTCACGTTGATCTCTTCTTTCTAGTTCAATAATCTTATCAATAACGTCATTTGTATAAATTGGACTAAGGAACTTTCTATCACTTTCTAACTCATCTAATGCTTCACCAAGACTTTTTGGAAGAACACCAATTCCTCTCTTAGCTCTATCTGATTTTGTCATTTTGAAAATATCATCACGAACTTGATCACCAGGATCCATCTTTTTCTTTATTCCATCCATTCCTGCTGCTGTTACAGCTGCAAATACAAGATATGGATTTGATGAAGGATCTGGTGCTCTAAATTCAAGTCTTTTAAGATTAGAATAATTTTTGCCCTTGAGATGTTTTGGAACTCTCACTATCGCAGAACGATTTCCAGAACTCCAAGCAATATATGCAGGAGCTTCATATCCAGGTACTAATCTATGATATGAATTAGTTGTTGGATTGCCAATTGCTGATAATGCTTTTGCATGATTAATTATACCGCCACAAAAATATCTTCCAATTTGACTTAATTCAATTTCATCATCTGGATCATAAAATGCATTTTCAGTTCCTTTCCATAAACTAACATTAACATGCATACCCGAACCAGAATCCATTGCAATTGGTTTTGGCATCATTGTTGCAACTTTTCCATATTTTTGTGCAACATTTCTAATTACATACTTGTAAGATTGTGCAGCATCTGCAGCATTTGTCATATAATCATATTTGATATCTATCTCACATTGTCCTGCTGTTGCAACTTCGTGATGATGGTTATCACATAAGATACCAAAATTTTTGTTTAAGATATTAACACATTCATTTCTATATGGTGTAAGAGTGTCTGCTGGAGTACTTGGATAGTATCCTTCTTGTAGTCCCATAGGATATCCATCTCCTGATTGACTCCATGGAGCTTCTTTTGATTCAATTGAATATGATTGGCCTTTGTAAGGCGTTAAAACATCCCAATGTACTTTATCAAATACAAAAAATTCAACTTCTGGACCCCATGTACTAAAGTCAAATCCCTGAGACTTGATATATTCTTCAGCTTTCTGAGAAATTCCTCTTGGATCTCTTGATAGTCTTCCTCTGTTTTCACCCCAATAAACATCACATAGAAGTCTGGCAGTTTTATTTTCAGTTAACCAAGGAATAATTGCAAAAGTATTTGGATCTGGTTTTAAAAGTAAATCGGAATCATCGATACTGGCAAATCCAATAATTGATGAACCATCTAATTTTGGTAATCCATCTCGCATTTGTTCAGGAGTAAATGTATTTGCTGAAATTGTAGTATGGTGAAAATGTCCTGTTAGGCCTGTAAATTGTAGATCAATAAATTGAATTCCTTCATGTTGAATTCTCGAAAAAACTTCGTCTGGTGAATATGTTACTTGGATTGCTTTACCGTGACTGACTTTATATGGCAATTTGTTCTTCAATCAAACACAAATACATCAGTCATTTAAGGATTAGGTAAGAAATGTCAGAAGAAAATCAAATTGATATTATCACATTGCATCATACAGTTTTGCGTGAAACTGAAAGTGATTCACTTTTAGAAATTACTCCAAATTTTTATAGAAATCTAGCTGATTTCATAGGAAATTTACAAAAACAAGAATTTGATGGAATTGAAAATAAAATTAAAGATGCTATGATAGAAATGGTTACAGAACTAACATCATTATTGATAGAAATTAGATTAGATAAAATTTCAAGTTCCTCTGATTTAGAAATAAGTAATTTGTTAGATGAAGAAAAATTCATCCTTGATTCTCAAGAGAAACAAAAAGAAAGAACTGAAATGATTCTTTCAGCTACACTAAATGGAAAATCAAAATTTTTAGAATCATTATCTCAGAGTCACAAAACTAAGAAAATTGTAATTAGATTCCTTCACGAAGTAGATGAAATTGTGGGTGCTGATCTTGAAAAATATGGACCTTTTAAAACTGAAGATATTGCTACAATCCCATATGAAAATGCCCAGGCTTTAATTGCCAAAAATGTTGCAACTAAGGTTCATTTAGAAGATTAGATAGAAATTATACCTTTTATCATCATAATACATGTCTCATACAGGTGTTGATGTGATTGATTTTCTTTTTTATACAATTTATCCTGTAATTGGAATTTTTATGATAGAAATTATTAGCAGAGTTGTAAAATCTCCAAAATGGATAAAATTGTGGATACAAGCAATTGTATCAATTGGTTTTGGAGTTTACTATTGGTTTATTTTACCTGCACCACAAAATTTTCCGTTAACTGCTATGGTAATGTTTGCACTTGCTATTGCCCTGATTTATCAAGGAAGACGTGCAAAAATTTCTCCTGATAAAAGTCCTTATTGATTTTAAAATCTTCCAAAAATTCGTTTTAAAATATTTGGTTTATTACGCCCGCCATCCCGAATAACTTTTTTTTCACCAAATCTTTTTGCCCTGATCTGACTAAGTTTCACACATCTATGTTCCTCAGGAAGTCTGTGTTCAGAACAAAAAGGATCTTTACAATAATTACATTGAAACGGCATATCCGTCAGATCTCCACAATATGCACATTTTTCTGATTGCATATTTTCAATTACTATTTTTCTTTTAATAAAGGTGCTAGTTTTTATTCTAAAATTACTAAATGACTAAACGTTTTTACGATGTTCAAATTTAGATTGATTCAGATATCAAATGATCAAAGACAAAGTTGCAATAATTACTGGAGCTAGTAGCGGAATTGGATTTGCCACTGCATTGACCTTATCAAAAGCGGGAGCAAAAGTTGCAATAGGTGCTAGACGAGTTGACAGATTAGAAGAACTTGCAAAAAAAATATCTGCAGAAGGTGGACAAGTATTTTATCAAAAATTAGACGTAACACAAAGATCTGAATGTGAAAATTTTGCTAAAGCTGTTTTGGACAAATGGGGCTCTATTGATATTCTTGTGAATAATGCAGGACTGATGCCATTAAGTTTCTTCAAAAGCCTAAAGGTTGATGAATGGGATAGAATGGTTGATGTGAATATTAAAGGCGTTTTGTATTCTACAGCTGCTGTAATTTCTCATATGAAAGAAAAAAAATCTGGTCATATAGTTAACCTTTCATCTGTAGCTGGAAGAATTGTTTTTCCTGCTGGCAGCGTTTACTGTGCAACAAAACATGCAGTTGCTGCATTTAGTGAAGGATTAAGACAGGAATTTAGTGTTCGTTCTAATATTAGAGTAACTAGTATTGAGCCAGGAGTAGTTGCAACAGAACTTAATGATACCATTACTGATGAATCTCTAAAAGGATTTGTAGAAAATACAAAGAAAATGGAAGCTTTACAAGCAGAAGATATTGCAAATGCAATTTTGTATGCAGTTGATTCACCATCATATGTCAATGTGAATGAAATTCTAATTCGACCTACAACACAAGAACGCTAAATTGACAAATATTCCTAATGTTGTTATTTTAGGGGGAGGATTTGGTGGACTCTCAGCTGCAAATGAATTAAGAAACACACTATCGTCATCTCAAGTAAAAATTACTGTAATTGATAAAAAAGACTGGTTTATGGTTGGATTTGCAAAATTATGGATAATGAATGGGACACGAACTTTTGAAAATTCTATTGGTTCATTAAAAGAATTAGAAAAAAAAGAAATTGATTTTGTTAAAGATGAAATTACATCAATAAATTTTGAAAGTAATCATGTTGAAACTAAATCACAAAAATTTTCTTTTGATTTTCTAATTATTTCAATGGGTGCAGTTTTAGCTCCCCAAAAAATTCCTGGATTGGTAGAAAACGGATTCAATCTATATGATCATGAACAACTTTCAGAAATTCATGACAAACTTCAGAATATCACATCTGGAAAAATAGCAATTTGTATTATGGGGATGCCTTACAAATGCCCTCCAGCACCATTTGAGGCTAGCTTATTGATAGATTCCATGCTTAGAAAACGTGGTATTCGTGATTCTGTTCAAATTGACTTTTACAGTCCTGCTCCAATAACACTACCTGCGGCTGGACCTGAAGTTAGCAAACGAATTCTTGAATTAGTGAATTCTGAAAAAATTGTTTTTCATAACTCATCCAAAATAAAATCTGTTGAGCCAAAGAAATTAATTTTTGAAAACAGTGAAGCTGATTTTGATCTACTTTTAGCTATACCTCCACATATTGCTCCAAAAGTAATTTATGATTCTGGATTAGCTAAAGGATCTGAGTTTATTCCAATAGATAGATCTTGCAAGACATCATTTGAAAATGTCTTTGCAGTAGGTGATGTTACTAGTTTGACTGTTGCAGAAAAAATAACAGTTCCAAAGGCTGGAGTTTTTGCAGAAGGGGAAGGAATTACAGTTGCAAAAAATATTATATCAAAAATTCAATCAAAAGAAGATTTTGCATTATTTGATGGAAAAGGTGGATGTTTTATTGAATCTGGAAGAGATACTGCATCTGTAATTGAGGTCGATATGTTCACAAATGATAAACCATCAACAAATCTCACAGAATTAACAGCTGATAATCTTTCTAAAAAAATTGAATTTGAAAAAGAAAGATTATCAAAATGGCTCTAGTTTATTCATCCGAATTTTTATTTTTTGAAATATGTTCTAAAATGGCTCTAATCCCAACACTTAATTCGTGATTGTTATTTGATAGATTAAGTTTTTCTGGAAGGCCATTTTTAAAATCTTCAGATTCTGTTTCTATACTTCTTTTTTGAATACAATCTAAATGATCTTCATCTGTTGCAGAAATTTTGTGACAAATCTTACAAAGTTTCATTACTTTCCTTTATTGATAGGACGATTTAATAATTTCATTTTGTGCCTCTGAATCAAGGGAACGTAGTCTAGCTTGGTATGATACTAGTCTGGGGGACTAGTGGTCGCAGGTTCAATTCCTGCCGTTCCCATTACAATTTTAGATTTTTAAGCAATTGTTCAAAATTTTTTTGAGATTTGTCTTGTTTGTATAATTGTAAAGCATAAATAATTTTTTCTTTAGATGGAATTTTGATAATTTTTTGAGTTTTTTTGGAAATTCCTGATCCAATAAAAAATGCTTGGGTAATTGATGTAACGTTAGATGGTTTTCTCTTAGTACTAGAACTTTCAAAATCAATTATGGAAGCTTTTGTCTTACCTACAATAACATGTTTTGAAATATTGCTTAATTCACCATGATCAAATCCAATTTGATCTAATCTATAACAATCTTCCAAAATACTTTTAATTGTTGTTTTTAATTTTTTTGCGCTACCAGTCCCTTTCAATGAATTGATCCATTCACTAAATTTTTCTCCTTCTAGATACTCCATCACTAAAAAATTTTTACTAACATCAATTATTTTTGGACCAACTTTTACAAAATTCACTAATTTCAAAAACTCTGATTCATTTTTCATGTTTTTTCTTTGAGAATCAGTTCTTCTAATTTTTAGAGCAACTTCTTTGTTTCCTCTTTTTGCGATAACTACAACGCCAACGTATCCCTTTCCTAAAATTGCTAAATTTCCAAGTGTAGTAGGTCCTGTTAAAGAAATTGATTTAATTTTTAATTTTTCCAATTCATTAATTCTTAATTTAATTTGATGATCAGTTGCTTTTGGATACCCTAAAATATTTGAATAAGGTTTTTCTGAAAATTTTTTAATTGAAATGAATGAGTGTACCATCTACTGAGATTAATTCAGCGGCTTCCTCTTTAATTGATTTGCTTAGGGCCTTATTTCCTATAGATATCTTGAAACCTTTTTTGAAATCATTTTGAAGACCTTTTGGTATTCCTGTCTGAAGATTTTTTTTCAAAAATTCTTTCAAGAAATTTATTGCATCAGTATGAATTCTTTTTTCTAATGAAATTACCTTTCTTTCATCTCCAACCCATACTAATTCTGCATTTCTAAGATTTTTAGAAATGAAACTATAAGAACTATCTTCCCTGAAGAATTCTGGCCCTTTTTTTTGATATACTTGACTAATTTTTGTAGATTCTAAAAAGAAGAAAAGATAGGCTTCTTTTTGCTGATCAGTATAAGATTTACTTCTTAATACTGTAAATCCTCCCAATTCTAATTGTGTACTTATTGTAGATGTAGCTCTTTTGATTTGTCCCCAAATGATATCAGGACTTCTAGCTTTGAAATCAAATTTGATAACTAGTAAATTATTCCAAAACTTGTTTGCGATTCTAGGTTTTTTATTTTTAAAAAACCCTAAACTTGGTTTATTCTTAAATGCTCTGGAAATTAGAATAAATTTTCCAATATTCTCGTTGGAAATAGCAGCTGCCAAATTTCTGTTACTGTCAATTGGATCAATTACTACAATTGAAGTATCAAATGATCTTGATGTTTTTCCAATTATTTGATTCTCTTTGATTTTTGAAATTGATTTAATTAAATTTTCAAAACTTCCAAATTCAAAAATCAAAACTTCTGAAATATAACCACTAAACCCCTGTTTTGCAATTTCTGCACCATAAATTTTATTTGATTTTAAAAATGTCTTCAAAACTCTGACTTCATTTTTCATTTTTAATGTCAATGATTTCTTCATAAATTCTGTATGAAATGATGATCTATCCGCAGCGCTTTTCCATTCTCCAATTTTTACATCATAACATGGTACCACATTGATTTTTGTGTTTTTGATTTTAGCTTCAACATATGGGTGCTGGGAAAATCTTACATACGGTGAATATTCTTTTAAAGAATCAAAACCAATTTTTTGTGAAATTTTTTCAAACTTTTCTTCAGATGTATTCTTTTTAAATTTGATAAAAATATCAACATCTGCATCTTTTGATAACCATGTACCTTTAGCAAAAGAACCTCCAAATTCTAACCCGATCACTTCAGAATACTTTTTAATTTCTTTTTCTACCAAAGAAAAAGCTATATCTGCAATTTCTTTTTTTGATCTTTCTATTGTTTTTGGGGGAACTACGGATTTAGACACTATAGAAATTATTTGTTTCATTTTTTTGCACTAACCTCCATCAAATCTGAATAAATTGGTCCATTAGAAGTAAGTTCACTTTTTTTTAATTTAATACTAGATATGTGTTGCAATCCAAAATTAATCATTTTTCCATTCTCCAATTCTTTTGATATGTCACCAATCTGCCTTTTAATTCTAAATACTGTGATATGAGGTTTGAATGGTTTATCAGGAAAAAATCCAAGTGGCTCTAATACCTCGTTTACTTTTTTTGATAGTTGAATGAGCATATTGCCTCCATATTCATCTGTACCGATCCAAACCACCCTTGGAAATTTGGGTTTTGGGAATGCTCCGACTCCTTTTAAAAATACATCAAAACTTGAAAACTCAATTTTTTGAAGAGATTGACTGATTTTACTATTCATTTTTTCTGATATGTCACCAATAAATTGTAAAGTGAAATGAAAATTTTTTGATTCAACTGGTTTTACATCAATTTTGCTTTCATTCTGGAACTTTTTGATTGATTCAATGATTTCATCGTTTGTTATTTCAATCGCAATAAAAACACGCATCATGATATTTTTTAAATAATGTTTATAATTATTTCCGGTAACTTCATAGACTTGCTTTATTTTTGATATATGTTGACAAAATTAATTGTATGTTTAACGGGAATGCCTGGTGCTGGCAAGTCCACAATTGCAGATGGACTCAAATCTAAAGGATATGAGATTATCAATATGGGAAACGCTGTAAGAGAGGAAGCAAAAAAACGAAATTTAGAATCTACTAGAGAAAATCTTGGAAAATTAATGTTAGAATTAAGAGAAAATAACGGACCTGGTGCAATTGCAGAATTGGTAAAACCCCAAATCGAGTCTTCTAGATCAAACGTAATTCTAATAGACGGTGTAAGATCAAATGATGAAATTAATGTATTAAAAAAATTTGGTACTGTAAAATTATTAGCCGTTCATGCATCTACTGATACAAGATTTAATTTTTTACAAAAAAGAGGAAGATCTGATGATCCACAAACTAAAGAACATTTTGAAGAAAGAGATAATCGTGAATTAGGAGTTGGTATAAGTAATTCAATCGCATTATCTGATTATGCAATATCAAATGTTGGCTTGACAAAGGAAGAATTAATTGAACAAACTTTCAAAATTATTCAAAGTTGGATAGAATGAAAATTCCTAACATGAATTGTAAAATTGAAATGATCTGTCCAGTAAATCTATCTGAAGATCCAAAAAAAGTCGAATTAGCAATTTCTAATATTTTTCCATTTTCATATATAAAAAATGAAAATTTTTCAATAAAGGCTCAATCAAATGAATTAAGATCATTGGAAAAAATTTATGAAACAATTACATCTAGACAATCTCATAAAAGTTATACCAGAAATTTAGAAAATAATCTGGAAAATAACAAAACTTGGTTTTTTCTAAATAAACAAGCAGCTTTTGTTGAAAAAGTAGCTATTTGTGACGAGGCAGAGGAATCTCCACTAGGCCCAATCAAAGTAATTCTAACATCGTCAAACATTGATGAAATAATAGATTGGATTGCATTTCCAAATTGATAAAAATTAGCTAAGAAAATTAACTCTTTTTTGACTATTTTTTTTAGTTTGAATCTAAAATCTATTTTTTTAAATTATTGATTGATGTTCATTAAACTAGGCATAATTGTAGGTATTGTAATTTTGGGAGCCATGATATTTTCTAATGAAATTGATACTTTATTCCCTTCAACATCTGCAACCGTATTTGATTCCTTAAAAAATGACGTTAGTAATTTTGGATCTAAGGCTTCTGATTCTGTTGAGCAAAGAATTGATGAATCTATTAATAAAATTACAGATAAGACAACTGAATCCATATCTGAAGAAATTAGTGAAGCTGGAAATAAAATGACAAATGAACTTTCTCAAGTAAAGGAATCTTCTCAAAAAGTGATAAAAAAAGAAATTTCAAATTTTAATCCTATAGAGTTAATTCAAAATATTTTTACAGGTGATTCTAATTCAATAACTCAATCACAAAATAATATTTCTACACAAGATTCTATTTCAATACCTTCTGAAACTTTGTCTTTATCAACTAAACAATCTGATGAAAATATCATTCTTCAATATATTGATACAAGTGGAAAAACAAAAAGTGTAAACGTTGTAATTAGAACTGTAGACAAAGAAATTTTTACGGGAACATTTCATACTTCAATATTTGAGACAAATGTTAATAACACAACTGGAATTCCATATTATATTGATATGATCGTTGATCATGAAGATTATGGAACCGTAACATCATCAGTTTATAATCCTGGCGACTCATCTGATACAAAAATTAATGGCATATTTTATCAATCATGATTTATTTTTAAATAAAGAAACTAGTTTTGGTATTGACTCTGCACTAGTGTTTCTAATTATAATATCCATATTTTCTGACATAACTGTATGTTCTGGATTAATTTCTATTAATGTAGCATTGTTTTGTTTTGCATAGATTGGAAGTGTGTTTGCTGGAGATACAACAAGCGATGTTCCTACAATAATCATTAAATCACAGTTATTTGCAAAATTAATGGCATTTTTCCATACCTCTTGAGGTAATAATTCTCCAAACCAAACAACATCTGGTCTGAGTACATTACCACATTTACACAAAGGCGGTAATTTAGAAATCTCTCTAAAGATTTCTTCTTTATAGTCACAAACTGAGCACTTGATCTTTACAATACTTCCATGGAGTTCTAAAACTCTTGAGCTACCAGATTTTTGATGTAATCCATCAATATTCTGTGTTAAAACTACAACTTCAGCATATTTTTCTAATTCAGCTATTGCCTTATGACCCGCATTTGGATGTGCCTGAAAAATATTCTCTCTTCTCTCATTATACCACTCCCAAACTAACTTTGGATTATCATAAAATGCATCAATTGTGGCTAATCTCATTGCATCATGATTTCTCCATAATCCATCTTTTCCTCTAAATGTAGGAATTCGACTTTCCTGTGAAATTCCAGCTCCAGTAACAAAAACTATTTTTTTAAATCTCCGAATATTATCTTCAATTAAATCAAACATATTACTTAATTTCTACTTCTAAAAGATCTCTAGCTGTAATCACTGAATCGTGTATTTCTTGTGCTTCTTTCAAATGTCCAATTTCATCTTTATATCTCGCTGAAAAGTGTGTCAAAATCAAATTTTTTACTTTAGCATTCTTACCTAATGTTGCAGCCTGTTTTGCAGTAGAGTGACATGTTTCTTTTGCTCTTAGTTTTTCTTCATCCAAAAATGTAGAATCAAATACTAAATAATCACAATCTTCAAAGAATTTTTCTAGATATTGTGTAGGCATTGTATCTCCAGAAATTCCAATCTTTTTACCTGGTCGTTTTTCACCTAAAACTTCTTCAGGTTTTATTGTTTTTTTATTAATTGTTATTTCATGACCTTTTTGTAATTCACTCCATAACTTTCCTTCAGGAATTCCTAATTGCTTTGCTTTTTCTAAATTGAATCTACCTGGCTTATCCTTTTCTTTAAATAAATATGAAAATGCATCTATTGAATGACTTGCTTTACCTACATGTATAGAAAATTTTTCATCTTCAAAAATTTTACCTTCGGTGATAGTTGTAATCATTACAGGAAATGATAATCCAAAATTTAATACTTTGATGTTAGAACCAATAAATTCATCAATACCATTAGGCCCAAAAATTTCTAATTTTTCAGTTCTATTTTGCATAGACATTGTTTGCAATAATCCTAAGATTCCTACACAATGATCTCCATGCAAATGTGTAACAAATATCTTCATTTTTTTATTCCATCCTAAACCTGATTTCATAAATGATATCTGTGCAGATTCACCTGCATCAAACATTAAGATCTCTCCATCTTTTTCCAAACAGATACATGATAATCCTCTATTTTCAGTAGGCTGTGCTGCTGATGTTCCTAAGAATACTAGTTTCATTTTATCAAAATTGTTCTTGTCAAGCTTTTATGCCTATAGATATGGTACTTTTTTAATCCAGTCAATTTTAAATTGAAATCTAATTCTTTTTTGTACATTATTGCTACTCTTTTTCGTTTAGGCAGAATTGAAATGAATTTCTTTAGTATTTCTTGAGGTTTATCTGATGTTTTTGAGGCTATTCCATATGGTAAATCAGTCACAATTCCATCAAATTTTTCTGATATTTTTGATAATCCTTGAAATTCTGATTTTATAATTTCAGAATGATATTTGTTAGCTTTTAGATTTTCTTTGGCTATCTCACACATTTTTTCATCAAAATCAAGACCAATACCATGAATTCCCATTGATTCTGCCTCTAGAAGTGTAGTGCCTGTCCCACAAAATGGGTCACAAACAGTTTCTCCTTTCTTTAATCCTATCAAATTTATCATCAGTCTTGTTAATTTCCAATCCAATTCATGAGGAAATGTTTTGATCTTTTTGGGCCTTATTTGATTTTTGACACGTTTTGAAAATCCAAAAAAGTTTTCATTATTTGTAAAAATCAAATATACTGTAATATCTGGATTATCTAATTTTACTTTTGCATGAGAAAATTTTGATATCATATCTCCCATGGAACTTTCTAATTCTGGAATGTTAAATTGATTTGATGACAAGTTTATTACTCTACAAACAAATGTTTTTGCATTTTTTAACACTCCTACATTCTCTTCATCCAAAAACAATCCTGACATTTTTCTTAAAACTTGCCCTGAAATTTTTACAAATGTTGCTCGTTTTGTTATTTCATTCCAATTTGTTTTAGATTGAACAATGACTAAATTAGAAATCACTTTAATTTTTGAAAATCTATCATACATTTTTGTAATTGCTGTAATTTCATCTATTGCAAGTTCTAAATAATCTTTAGATAAGACAAAAAAACTTTCTGGCATTATGAAATTGCCTTTGCAATGATATTAGAAATATCAACAATAGATGTTTTACCTGGAATAGTATTTGTACTAATAATTTTTGTTACTCCTGCTTTTCTAATTCTTTCTTCTGCATTATTCATTAATAATGCATGTGTACATGCAACATACACTTTTTTACATTTTTGTTTTTTGAGAAATTGAGTAGCTTTTACAATACTTCCTCCAGTACTAATCATATCGTCAACTAAAATTAAATCTCTATTAGCAACTTCATCAAGATTCTTTGTTTTTATCTGAACCTTTCCCGTCTTTCTATCTCTCTTTTTTTCCAAGGCAATATACTCCGAACCTAATTCTCTTGCAAACTCTTTTGCTCTTTCTTTTCCTCCTTGATCAGGTGATACAACAAGAGGATCTTTTAGGCTCAATTTCTTAACAAATCGTACAAGTTCAGGAATTGCAGATACATTCTCTGCTTTTATTGTAAAATGTCTGAATCCCATCATACTATGAATATCGACAGCAATAATTTTTGATGCACCAGCTCCTTTGAATAATTTGCCAAGAACTTTCATTGTAATAATTTCTCCTGGTAAAAACTCTCTATCTTGTCTTGCATATCCCAAATATGGTATCACAGCAATAACCTCAGATGATGTCTCTTTGGCTTTTGAAATTAATGATAACGCTTGAATTAGATTTGTATCAACTGGAGGATAAATCGATTGCACAACAATAGATTTTCCCTTTGAAATTTTTCCACTAAGAGTAATTTTACTTTCTCCGTCCTCAAATACTCTTACTTGTGATTTAACAAAATTTGCCTTCATTTTTCTAGATAATTTTCTTGCTATGTCCTCAGAAGATTTACCTGCAATTACTGATAATTTATTCAACAAGAAATGTCAATTAATGGGATTCTTAAGTTTTGAGAAGATCATTCTTCTCCACCACTACCGCGACCAAGATCTCCTATGCCATATTCATCAACTACTTTATCTCTCTCATCTTTGAGATTATCAATCTCCTTTTGTTCACGTTTTTCATCTCCTTGGTATACTGTTCTAATTGGCCATGGAATTCTTATATCGTATTTCTTAAACTCTTCATACATTATCATTCTCATGTCAGTTTTTGTTTTAAACTGTGAACCATAATCTCTTACGTAAACCCATACTGAAAAATCTAATGAAGAATCATTGAATTGGTTAAACCTTACAACTGGTTGATTGATATCAACATGAATATCTTTATCACAACCACAACTAGGTTGATTATTTTTCAAGTATGGACATCTAATTTGTCGAACAAGATGTTTACCCTTACTATCTACAACTTCATTCATTGCACGTTTTCCAACCTTGACAAGAATAGCTGCAACTTGTTTAGGATCATTAAGATAAGAAACACCTACATCTACAATAGCGGGTACCATCTTATTTCCTTGCGTATAATTGACTATCTGAGCATTAACTAGTTGTCTTGTTGGAATAATTGCAATTGATTCATTTAATGCATCTTTAACATATGTAACTCTAGGCGTAATTTTGTGGACATATCCATTATATCCTGTATCAAGTTTAATTCGCTCACCTTCAACGAAAATCTTATCTTTTCTAATCAAAATATATGCAAAATAATTTTGCATAGTCTCTTGTAATGCTAGTCCCATTCCAATTGCTAATCCACCTGTAGCTGTGGCAAGTACGATCAAATCAACTCCCCACCAAGCAACAACCCCTAAAATTGTTGCAACAAAAATTCCAACCGGAAGAATCTGTTTTGCAGATTTTGGAATATTTTCATTTTTCTTTTTTGCATATCCTGGAGGGCGAGAACTTGGAATTATTGGTTCATAACTATTTGTCCTTTTTTCCTCTCTCCAAACATCGATTGGAAAAATTTCATCAGGTTTTGCTCCAGGTCTTAACTTTCTTCCAGATTGATTGTTACCTGTAATACAGTTATGATAATATTTTTCATATTTCATTCGTTCAGATTTTTTCCACTCTTCAAATGGATTATCAACTAATTTTTCATATCCTCCAATTGGATTTCCTCTAGTTGTTCGAAATGCTTCTAATTCTAACATGCCTTCTTTTGTTTTCAGTTTTTCTTTGAATTCTTTTTCTTCAATATCTTCTGGAGCAATATTTGGTGGAACCCACTTGTACAATTTATGAAACAGATCACCTTTGTCATCGATGAACCCTCTCATTTCAAACCAATTATCAAAATCTTCTTTTTCTAATCCAGTTTTTTCATGTTTATTTAGAGCAATTGGAACAAGATGAGAAATTGTATAACCAATTACCAAAATATTGAATGTATTGAGAATTTTTGCAAAAATTTCTTGAGGTGACATATATTTGTCCTCGACTAATGATGAATCTTCTCCTAACAAAAGACCACTTTGAATGTGAACATTGATTACCGTGATAAACATAATCGCAAAAACTGGAAGAACTGCTCTACGTAGAAATCTTGAAAAATGAGGTTTTTGATAATAAAATTTCTGTGATCCTACCCAAGATGAAAATTTTCTATAACTAAGAGCTATCCCAACAATGCCTGCAATCATTATGAAAAATGCAATTTGAAGTGATTCAGATGATGCTAAAAGATGTCCTACTGTTTCAAATTCCCCTACAGAAATTTGTGTCAAGTCTTCTTCAGCCATAATTAATCACCATTCTATTCAAAATCTATTCTAGAATACAAAGGTTAACACATATTATTATTTAAAATTCTGAACAAATCATTTTTGCAGTCAAATCTTCACGCCTGAACAGTTTGTAACTTTTATCAAGGGGAATTGTATTATTTATGAAATGACCTATCAAGAGACTGTATGGAATAATTCACCCTCATTAAAATCATATACATTATCAAATTTTCGTACTCTCCCACAGATTCAGGCTCTTGGTGAAGAAGTTCAATTTGAAATGGAAGTTGTAGGAAATGTTTTACCGTTTAAAGCAAATAATTATGTTGTAGAACAATTAATTGATTGGAATAATATCCCTAATGATCCTATCTTTGTACTGACATTTCCTCAGAAAGGAATGTTAAAGCCAGAACATTATGAAAAAATGGCTAATGCATTAAAAAATAATTTGGATAAAAAAGAAATTACATCTATTGCAAATGAAATACGTTTACAACTTAATCCACATCCTGCAGGTCAAATGGAACTCAATGTTCCTACTCTAAAAGATGGGACAAAACTTTATGGAATGCAACATAAATACAAAGAAACTTGTCTTTTTTTCCCTAGTCAAAGTCAAACATGTCATGCATATTGTAGCTTTTGTTTTAGATGGCCACAATTTGTAGGAATGGATGAAATGAAATTTGCAATGCAAGAAGGAGAACAACTAGTTCAATATGTTAGAGAACATCCAGAAATCTCTGATGTCTTATTCACTGGTGGTGATCCGATGATTATGAAAGCAAAAATTTTCTCAAAATATGTTGATACATTAATTGATGCAAAATTACCTAATCTTAAAACAATTAGAATTGGAACAAAATCCCTTGCTTATTGGCCTTACAAATTTTTAACAGATTCTGATTCTAAGGAAATGTTAGACATATTCAAAAAAATTACAGATAACGGATTACATCTTGCATTCATGGCGCATTTTAATCATCTAAACGAATTATCAACAGATGCTGTAAAAGATGCAATCAAAGCTGTCAGAAATACTGGTGCTGAAATTAGAACACAATCTCCATTATTAGCACACATTAATGATGATGCAGAAATGTGGAAAAACATGTGGACTAAACAAGTTCAGCTTGGATGTATACCATACTATATGTTTGTAGTAAGAGATACAGGTGCACAACACTATTTTGGAGTTCCATTGGTAAAAGCATACAAAATTTTTAGAAAAGCATATTCTTCAGTTAGTGGGTTAGCAAGAACTGTTCGTGGACCTAGCATGTCTGCTACTCCAGGTAAAGTACACGTTATTGGAACCGCAGACCTAAATGATCAAAAAGTAATTGTTTTGAGATTTTTGCAGGGTAGAAATCCTGACTGGGTACAGGTTCCATTCTTTGCAAAATATGATGAAAATGCAATTTGGTTAGATGATCTAAAGCCTGCATTGACTGAAAAATTCTTCTTTGATGATGAAATGAAAAATTTCAAAACAAAACATCCAACTGAAGATTATCCTGAATCTTAGAATTAACCTGACTAACTTGACAACTCTAACTTACAAGACCATATTAGTAAAATAAAAAATAACAAATATCAAAATTGAATGTAGAACAAGTATTACAAGCTATTAAAAATGAAAACATTTCATTCATTGATTTTTGGTTTGTAGATATTTTTGGTGAATTACATAATGTTGGAATGCCGAGTTATGCCATTGACGAAAATAGTTTTGCAAATGGTCTTGAAAAATTAGATGCAAGTTCAATTGTTGGATTCAAATCTGTTAATAATTCTGATATGATTTTAATGCCTGATCCAACTTCATTTAAAATTCTCCCAAATGATTATGATCCTGGCAATAGAAAAAATGCAAGAATCTTTTGTGATCTCTATGACGGAAGCATAAACAAAGAATCTCGATACAATCGAGATTCAAGAGGAATTGCAGAAAAGGCATCAGAAAAACTCCATGATTTTGGTTTAACTCATACCAACTGGGGACCTGAAATAGAATTTTTTGTATTTGACGCTATCAATGTTTATCCTTCTCCTTATGGTGCAACCCATTCTGGAGGTGGTTCTGGATATTCCATTGAATCTAAAGAATCTCCCTGGGCAAAAGGAAATGTAAGTACTGCAATAGATATCAAAGAAGGGTATTATCCAGCACAACCAAAGGATACTCTTGAAGGATTTAGAAAAGATGTATGTGATGATTTGTATAATTATTTTGGAATAAAAATTGAAGCAGAACATCATGAAGTAGCAACTTCTGGTCAATGTGAAATCAATTTAGTCTATGATGAAATGGTTTCTATGGCAGATAATGTAATTGCAGTTAAAAATTTGGTAAAGGTAAAAGCTAAAAGAAAAAACAAAGTAGCAACTTTTATGCCAAAACCAATTTTTGGTGATAATGCATCTGCAATGCATACACATCAAAGTTTATGGAAAGAAAATTCGAATGTAATGTATGATAAAGATGATAATGTAGCTCAAATGAGCCAAACTGGAAGGTATTATGTCGGAGGAATTCTAGATCATGCATCAGCATTATGTGCAATTTCAAATCCTACAACAAATTCTTACAAACGTCTTGTTCCTGGATTTGAGGCCCCTGTCAATGTCTGTTGGGGACTAGCAAATCGTTCAACTGCTATTAGGGTTCCTATGTATAATAGAAATCAAGAAAAAAGTAAAAGAATTGAATATCGTGTACCTGATCCAACTGCGAATATCTATCTTTTAGAAGCTGCATTATTGTTAGCAGGATTAGATGGAATCAAAAACAAAACTGATCCTGGTGATCCTGTTGAAGAAAATGTGTACAAACTTTCTTCAGAAAAGAAGCGAGAGTATAAGATTGGATCATTACCAGTATCGTTAAAAGATTCACTTGATTCTTTAGCAAGCGATTCAAATTTCTTAAAAGAAACTTTTACAAAAGATTTTCTTGATGCTTATTCTGAATTAAAATACAAAGAATATACTGCATTTGCACAAACTCCTACAGCTTGGGAAGTTTCAATGTATGCTGATGCTTAATTGGTACAAATATCAAAATATTCTAAAAATCATTGTTTTTAATGAAAATTAGTAGAACATTTTTAAAATTAGATTTGTTTTTTTTAGTATGAAATTAAAATTATTGATGATATTTTTGTTAATCATACCTAGCTTGGCTGGAATTGCTCATGGGCATACTATTGATTCTGTAGGCGAATATAGAGTAGAAATTGGATGGATGAATGAACCTGTTGTATCTGGAGAAACCAATGCAATTGAATTTTATGTTAGCCCGTTAATTCCATGTCCTGATATTCCTAAACCAATCAAATGTGCAGAGTCTCAAGAATTTCAAAATGGAATTTCTGATTTAAACAAAACAATCAAAATGAAATTGATCTATAAAGATCAAAGTATTACACTTCCTCTTTCTCCTGATCATGATATTCCAGGAAAATATTATGCATTTGTAAATCCAACTGTTTCTGGATTTTATCAAGCAAATATTTTAGGAACAATAATAGATACTACAATTAGCTTGTCAATGCATCCACCAAAAGTTGCAGAACGTTCATACATTGAATTTCCTGAACCATCAGATATTACAATAACACAAATGATTGATGGACATACTGCATTGATTGAAGATGTAAGTGATCTTAAAGAAACAGTAAGTAATCTAAAAGAGATACAATCAGATAATGTAGGATATACAGGTATTGGAGTTGGACTGATTGGAATTGCAATTGCGATTATAGCATTTGTAAAGTCTAACAAAACTAATTAGAATTTGATATTTCATTTAGATTTGAATCTAGAATTTTTAGAAATTTTATAGAAAATAACTCCAATTCCTATGATTGTAATTCCTACAAGCACAACCTCAATTTCAAATTGAAATCCCATATAGACTGAAATTCCTAATCCAAATAAAGGAAGAATTGGAAATTTTCCAATATTAATTGGAACTCTGAATTTTCGCTCAATGTCAGGTTCTGTATAACGTAAAACAATCACTGCCAAATTTACTGCAGCAAATGTAATTACAATTGCAAAAACTGTTATGTTTGCAACAATTACAATATCTCCAACTGATGAAAAAGCAATTGATGTTATTAGAATTACAATCACTGCTATCCAAGGTGTTTTTGTTTTAAAATGAACTCTTTCTAGAATTGCAGGAAATACTTTTTCTTTTGCCATTCCATAAAAAATCCTAGAACCTGCTACAAGTGTAATCAAAACTGTATTGGTAATGGCAAAAAGTGCAATTGATGAAAGCAAAATATGCGCTTCTGATCCTAATCCTCTTTCTGCGACTAATGCCATAGGTGCTGCTGATGTTGCAAGTTCTTCCCAATTAACAACTCGAACTACAGCTAATGAAACTAGTACATACAAAACACCTGATATTATAACTGATAGAATAATTGCTCTAGGAAGTGTTTTCCTAGGTTTTTTTACTTCCTCTGCAATATTTGCCATGTCTTCAAATCCAATAAATGCAAAAAATATCAACACAAATGCAATAACAATTCCAGATAATCCCGTTGGACTTGCAGTATAATCTACAGGTTCGGGGCTAGCAAATGTAAAACCTATTACAATAATTAGTATCAATCCAGCGGCTTCAATAATTGTAAAAATTGTATTAGTCCATGATGATTCTCTTATCCCTACAAAATTTACTATTGATAGGATACATAACAAACCAATAGCTGAAATAATTATAGGAATGTTTACAAATTCTGCAAAATATCCCCCAAATCCTAATGCAACTGTAGCAGCCGTGATTATAGATGTAATTGCTGTTAACCAACCTATGAGAAAAGCAAAAAAATTATTTTTAAAAGCATTCTTTATGAAAACATATTCTGCAGCTGCTTTTGGAAATACTGATGATAACTCTGCATAACTAAATCCTGCAAATAATGCGACAATAGATCCTAACACAAACGCAAGCCATACAGAATCACCTGCAAAACCTGCAGCTTCCCCAATTAGAACATAAATTCCGGCACCAAGAATTAATCCAGTTCCATACATAGTGAGTTGAAAAAGACCCATGTGGCGCTTTAATTCAGACATATACCATCAACCTGTAACCAAGAAATTTAATCCAAATCCTATCAAATATGCAACAATTGCAGCAATTCCACCAATAATTAGTGTATTAACTCCTGAGCGTATCATTGATTTTTTTACAATTTTTCCTTTAATCATTCCAACAAGAAAGAACGCAAAACATACAGATACAATAGAATAAACAAAAGCCTCAGAATTTAATTCAATTCCAACAATCATGAAAATCATAAACGGAATCAATGGAATTAATCCTACAAGATTGAAACCAACAAATGTGCTGACAGAACTATCTAATGGATTTTTTTCATTCTCCATCAATCCTAATTCTTCTTTCATCATTGTATCCACCCATACTTTTCTTCTTGATGTTATAATTCGCACAACATCTTCTAACAATTGATCCTTGAAACCTTTTTTTCTATAAATTTCTCTGATTTCTTCAATTTCTTGTTCTTCTAAATTATCAATCTCCCATTCTTCCTGTTTTCTTTTCATTTCCATAAACTCATTTCGTGCTTTTGATGCTTGATAATTTGAGGCAGCCATAGAAAGCCCATCTGCAAACAAATTTGCAAAACCCAAAATTAAGATAATTGTTGCAGGTAACGAAGCACCCATTACTCCTGCAACAATAGCAAAAGTTGTGACAGCACCGTCTATAGAACCATAAATAAAATCATCAAAATGCCATTTCATTATATCACAATGATTTTCTGTTTGTTGTTTTAATGTATTTAGAATTATAATTTTGCAATTGCCCTCGTAATATCCGTCTTGCTAATTATTCCTGTAATTGATTCATTACCATCTAGTACCACTAAACCACTAACATTGTTTTGTAAAATTAGATTGCATGCATCTATCAAACTTTGATTGAATTTTATAGCAATCAATCCTTCAGTCATAACTTCTCTTGCTAATGAGATATTTCCAAATCCTTCTTTTGAAAGAAATCCTTTTCTAATTTGATCTGATATCCCATATCCCAGGTCATCTTTCTCATCTCCAAGCTCAATTGCAATTCTAAACAGATCTCTAAATGAAATAATTCCGACTGGTTCTTCATTTTGATTTTTTACAACAAGTCTGGAGATTTTCTTTTCTAGCATTTTTCGTACAACTTTGTATAATGGTGCAGCTGTATGAGTAAATTCATAATCACGAGTCATAAAATCTACAACTTTTTTTCCATCTGTAATGTTTTCAGCATAATAACTAACAAGATCACTTTTTGTGAAAATTCTTTTCACTTCATCCTTTTCACCAATAGCTAATGAACTAATACCTTTTTCAATCATTATTTTTGCAGAGTTTTCAGGAGTAATTTCTTGATTTACAAATTCTATCGGTTTCATTATTTTTGTTATAGGAATTTCATCTAATCCTTGTCTTGTATTCTCTGAAAATAAAAATAATCCAATATCTTTTTCAGTAATTATTCCAATATGCTTTCCATTTTCTACAACAACTAATCTACTAATTTTTGTGTTTAATAGCATTCTAATAGCATCTGAAATTGTTGATTTCTTCATAATGGAAATAGGTTTTTTTGAAAATTTGTTAATTGACAATTGTCTATTTTTCAGATTTTTTCTATAAAAATTAGAGTTATAATTTCCAACTTTGATTGCAATTTAGTTTTCAATTTTGGAAATTAATAGTCATTTTATATTAGAATAACTGTAATTTTTGTACATGGCTAAATTTAAAAAAATTCTTGTTCCGCTTGATGGTTCTGCAAATGCTACTCGTGGTTTAGATAGAGCAATTGAGATTGCTAAAGGTACTGGTGCTGAAATTACTGGATTTTATGTATTCCATTTGCCTTTAGCTGCAGGAATAAAATATACAGCAAAAATGAAAGAAGATGCACAAAGAAAAGCTGTCAAAGCTATTGGCCCTGCCATGAACAAAGCACAAAAAGCTGGTGCAATTTTCAAATACAAAACAAGTGGAGGAAATACTGGTTCTGAAATTGTCAAATTTGCTAAAAATGGAAAATTTGACATGATTGTAATAGGTGCAAGAGGATTAGGAGGTGCAAAAGAAGCATTTCTTGGCAGTACATCCAACTATGTAATGCACAAAACCAATATTCCAGTTTTAGTAGTGAAATAGTGTAATCTCACTATCATATTTTTCAATATCACTGATATTTTATGTGTGACAACGTAAAAGTATAAGACTTTGAAAAAATAATTTTGGTATAGTATATGGTTGAAAATAATTATGATATTCTAGGAATTGTAGAAGGTTCAACAGAAAAAGAAATTCGAGATGCTTTTAGAAGATTAGCTCTCCAATTTCACTCAGATCGTGGAGGTGAAAATGAACAATTTATCAAAATCAAACAAGCATACGATGATCTAAAAATTGGAAAAAAATATCCAGAAACTGATCATGAAAAATTAAAAAATTCCAAAGTATATTCTGAAGATTCTGAGGCTGATGTTAGGAGAAAAAATCAGATTTTAGGCCAAGAATTATCTAAAGAAATGAAAACTGCTGAAGATTGGGCTTCATCTCTAAATAACACAAACACTACAGGAATTAGATTATTTGGTTCAAAAACTCTTGGAGAAATTGAACTAGAAAGAAAAGCAACTGGCGCATTATCGATTAAAGGAAATTTTATGGCTGGAAAATTTACTTATGATGGTCCTATTATAATGCAAGGAAGTATTACTAGTCCATCATGGACACAAGAATATCAAACAAACATTCGAGTAACTAATGGAGATTTTAAATTTGTAAACCCGTTAGAAAATAAATACAAAATTGATAACGGTGCTAAAATCATTGTCCACAATGGTGATGTTATAGTCGGAAATGTTTATGGTAGAAAATTTAGAGTTGAAGATCCTATACGTGTAGGAGTTTTCCAAATTCAAGAACATAGAACTCAAATCTCAGCTCCTAAAGGAAAAATTATTGCAGAAAATCTTGTTAACACAGTATCAGTTGAAGCAGATTCAGTCATTGTTTTGAATGTAGAAGATGATGTAATAATCTCTGCAAGAGAGGTTTTATTTTATGGTGGAAAACTCACTTATGATTCTGTAATTGAACTAAAAAAAGATGGAATAATCAGATTTTTTGAAAATTTTTCTATTCAGGGTTTAAGCGGTGATGCGATTATCAAACTTGAAAATGGTAAAAAAATTAGATTGTTTGATCTAAAAACTAAAAAAATCAAAGACTTGGCAGATGAATTTGTACCAAATAAAGAAAATTACAACAAAGATGCTACAATGGTTGGACATGGATTTACCATTACATATGAAATGCTAGATAATCTATCTCTGAAACCTGCAAAACAAAAACAGGGATGGGGATCAAAATTTGGTTTTTTTAAAAAATAATATCTCCTAAAATCACTTTTTAGGCGTAAAAATGACCATTTCTCATAAATAAGCCTCTTTTTTGAAAATAATAATGAAAAAGATAGAGGCTGTAATCAAACGAAGAAATTTTCCTACAATTAAAGCAGATTTGAACATACTTGGAACATACATTATTGATAAACGAAACTTAGATGACAGTCAAATCTATGACGAATCACAAGGTTCTCGTGCGGGGGCAACTGGATTAAAGTCAGTACCTCTTGCAAAAATCGAAATGGTGGTTTCTGACAAAGATGCTAGAAAAGTAGTTGAAATGATTTCAAAAAATTCTGGTTTACCATCATTTCATGGAGGAAAAATCTTTGTTTCTGAAATGGAAGAAGTTGTAGACATGGAAACTCTTGATGCACAACAAGATCTTGAAATTACTACACAGCCAAGAACAGAATCAAAAACAGAAAGAAAAACACTATCTAAACGAAGTAGATTTGTTCCTTTACAAAAATTTACATTAAACAAATTACAAATCATTTATGAAGAAAATAAAGAAACACTTCATGATGATTACAGAATAAAATCATTTAGTGACTTTGTAAACTATTGTATCATGAAATCATTACCAACTCTAGAAAAGCAACTAAAGAATCCTACAATGATATATGAAAATAATTTTGGCGATTATTAATTATACAAAAATATAATCATTGAAAAGATATAATCCAATTAATGTCATTCCGATAGCTGCCAATGCCAGTTTAGCGATAAAAATTTTGGATACTTTCATACAACTAAACCCACAACTAGTGGTACAATAATTATTCCTGACATGACAATAATCTTAAGAAAATCATTACGACTTAGTGGTTTCATCTCTTCTCTATGAAACAATTTGTTCTTACGAAGAGAGTCGATTTTCATATCTTTAGATTGTTTTATCCCCTTCTTCACCTGTAGCAATATCTACTGCACGTAATATTTGTGAGACAAAGATTTTACCAACTCTTCCATGTTCTTTAATGATGTTTATGACTTCGTCTTCTTTTGCTTCTGAAATTATGGCTTCTAATCTGTATTTATCACTGAATTGTGGCACGAAAATTTCACTTCCCTTTGAGGCGTGAATTTCAGGACCTGGTTTCTTTCCCCTTCCTCTTACTTTGGAGATAGTTAGACCACCAATGCCAATTTGTTTTAATCCTTCACTAATTGCCATTACGTCATTTTCTCCTAGAATTACTTCTATTTTGAGCATTTAGATATTGTATGACAATTTACACAAATATAATTTCTGATTTTGATAATCAAATGATAATCATTTGATAATCAAATTTAGACATTGTTATTAATTTAAAATTAAATTTTTTATCATGGTACTGGATTCTGGAGATACAGCATGGATGCTTGTCGCTGGTAGTCTCGTACTTTTAATGATCCCTGCATTAGGCCTCTTTGAATCTGGCCTTTTGAGAAAGAAGAATGCAGCATCAATTTTTATGCAGATCTTCTTTGGTTTGGCACTTTTGAGTGTCATGTGGTTTGTATTTGGATTTAGTTTATCCTTTGGTGAATCCACCATGGGTGTTATTGGTAACAATGAATGGGTATTCCTTAAAGGAGTTCCATCTGATGCTCCACTGGAACAATATGCCCCAACAATTCCAGGTGTGTTATTTGTCAAATTCCAATTGATGTTTGCAGCAATTACTCCGCTTTTGCTAACAGGAACAATTGCTGAAAGAATGAAATTCAGCTCATTTATCATATTCATCGCTGCATGGTCAATGCTGATCTATTATCCTCTTGTACACTGGGTATGGGGTGGCGGTTGGTTAGCACAATTAGGTGTTGTTGACTTTGCTGGTGGTATTGTAATTCACACAAGTGTCGGTATGGCAGCACTTGCTGCAGCAATAGTACTTGGTAAAAGAAGAAATTATGGTCCTGCCATTATGATTCCTCACAGTATTCCACTTGCTGTTCTAGGTTCTTCATTATTGTGGCTTGGATGGTTTGGATTTAATGCTGGTAGTGCTCTATCCGCATCTGGTGGTGTTGCAGGTAATACTGTAATTGTAACTCACATGGCCTCTTCTGTTTCTGCTTTAATTTGGGCTGGTCTTTCTTGGATTAGAACTGGAAAACCATCTGTTGTAGCAACAATTAATGGTGCAATTGCAGGTTTAGCAGGTATTACTCCAGCATCTGGATTCGTTAGTGCTGAACACGCATTTGTCATAGGAATTGCAATAGGTGTAATCTCATACTCTGGTGTGGTATTATTCAAAGAAAAATTAAAGATTGATGATGCACTTGATGTAAGCTCTGTTCACGGAGTTGCTGGTATTGTTGGTGCATTAGCTATAGGAATTTTTGCAAGTACCGCAATTAATCCTGGAGGCGTTGATGGTTTACTCTTTGGAAATCCTGATCAACTCTGGATTCAAGCAGTAGGTGTTGCTGTGGCAGCTGCAATGGGCTTTGGTGGAACTTGGATAATTTTACAAATACTTAAGCATCTTATTGGAATTAGGGTCTCACCTGAAGTGGAAGATATTGGATTGGATATTAGCGAACATGCTGAATCTGCATATTCTGATGAGGAGGAATTCTTGTTAGGCATGGATGAATATACAGATGATTTGCAGGAAAAGGATGAAATACTATTCAAGAAGAAATCCACTAGCGGTAAAAAATGACAGTCAATTATGACCAATTAACAAAACAAGTCCTTGAATTAGATAATAAAGTAAGATTTGCAGGTGTTGCAAATAGTAAAGGTGAAATGATTGCTGGTGGGCAAAAAGATAGTGTTGAAAAGATTTTAGACGGTGATAATGTCAAAATGTCAATTCATTATGCATTACAGAAGCGGGATCTTTACACCAATTTAGCATACAAAATTGGTTCAGAATTATCATCAATAACAGAATACGAAAAAGTTACAATGATTAGTATTCCAATAAATTCCAACGACTTGTTTATGATAAGTACAGAACCAAGAGCAGATTATTTGAAAATTATTGATTTTGTTCATTCAGAACTTAATTCTCAAAAATAACTGCTGTAGGCATAATTTCCTAAGAAGAGTTGATATTCACATAAAATCAAATTAGAATAAAAATGTCAATCAAATTCAATCTTGGAAAAAAACTCGTTTTACTTGTAATGTTAGTTACAATTATTGCATTAGGAATTACATCATACATGAGCATTGATTATGCATCTGAAACTCTCAAAGAAAGAGGTGGAGAATTACTAATTGGAGAATCTTCTATTAGAGGAGAATCTCTAAGATTATCTTTTGAATCAAGAATTGAACAAAATAATATTCTTGCAAGCGATCCTATGATCCAATCACTAGTTTTAGAAATGAACAAAATTCCAAATAACAAATTAAAAGAATATCAAGAGAATAATCGTAGAGACTTTTTAATTCAGGTTCAAGCATTTCAGGAATTAATTGGTTTTTCAATTGGATTTGAAGATACAAAAATAATTGGTAATAACGGCAAAGTCTTCTTTTCTCTTAGCGGTAATGCAGATGAAGATTATATTCAAAATGAATTATTTCAAAAAGGTCTAAAAAAATCGTTTATTGTATTTGAACCAACAGAATCTGGTAAAAGATTGGTTGTTGTTTCTCAAATATTTGCAGATGACAGTAAAAAAGGAGATGAATCAATTGGAGTAATTATTTCAAAAACTAGAACTACATCAATTGACAATATTTTGCTTAACAGAAGTGGACTGGGTGAAACTGGCGAAGTTTACATTGTAAATGGTGACTATCTGATGCTATCTGAATCTAGATTCTTTGAAAATGCAGTGTTTAATCAAAAAGTAGACACAATTGGTGTACAGAAATGTTTCAATGAAAAAGAAAACCATGTAGGATTCTATCCAGATTATAGGAATGTTCCAATATATGGTGCATCTAACTGTATGCCTGAACTTGGAATTGTTTTACTTGCAGAAATTGATGAAAAAGAACTCGTTGAACCAATCAAAATTTTACAAACTAGAATTTTCCTAACCAGTTTACTCATAACAATGTTAATGGGATTACTTGCATACTTTGCTGCAGAATCATTATCACATCCATTAAAAGCCCTCAAAAACGCTGCAAACAAAATTGCAAATGGTAAGTTTGATGTAAGAACAAATATCACAACTGGTGATGAAATTGGTGAATTATCTCGTGCGTTTGATTCAATGGCACAAAAACTAGAAGAGTCATTAATTGAAATCAAAGAGAAAGAAGAAGTTATCAAGCAACTTGAGGGAGGTATGCTTCTAAAGTTTTCTCAACATGAGGAAAATGATTGTGTGGGTGTAATTGACATGAGTGATTCCACTAGAATATCATCTAAACTTTCAGACAGTGATGTTAGTAAAATGTATGAAATCTTTCTAAATTTTATGGCTAAAATTATTCTCAAATACAATGGTGAAGTTGTAAAAAATATTGGAGATGCATTGATGTTCAGATTTGCAAATATTGATCCCAAGGATTCTGCAGCAATGAAGAATGTAGTAGAATGTTGTTTTTCTATGATTGAATCTCATGCTGAACTAAAAAAAGAACTTAATGCAGAAAATATAGATGCGTTAGATTACAAAATTAGTGCAACATATGGTTCTGTTAAGGTAGCTGAAAGTACAACCTCGAAAATTTCAGACATTTTTGGCCCTACAGTTAATAGATGTTTTAAAATTAATTCATTTTGTCCAAAAAATAGTATAGTAGTTGACAATAACATGTATGAAAGTCTAAAAGACTGTAAAGAATACGAATTTATGCAATTCTGTTCAATTGAAATCAAACAAAAATACGGTTATAGTATTTTTGAAATTAAAAGAAAAGAATCCAAAACATGATTAACAAATCTAGGTTTGTGCCTAAATTAGATTCGTTAAAAGAATGATTCTTTATGATGAAAATAACATCAAGTATTTAATTAACACAGTAACGTCTTTAGAATATGAAATTTTTCATACTGTGTACAATATTTACAATTTTAGCGTCTTCATCATTTGCTTATGCTGATGAATATATCATTGATATTCCACACGGAGCATATAATCCTGAACTAAATACTCCTGCAGAGGTATGGTATGATCCACCTCAATTGTTTGTAACTGTTGGAGATACTATTACATGGTATAATGATGACAAAGAGGGTCACACAGTTACAAGCGGTGAGGGTTCTGGTAGGTTTGGTTGGATGAGTGATAACTTTGGAAAAGCAAATGGAATTTTTGACAGTGGTAGATTTATGCCAGGAGAATCTTGGTCATACAAATTTGAGGAATCTGGAACATTTTCTTATTATTGTACAATTCATCCATGGATGGAGGGAATTGTAATTGTTGAAAAACTTATTCCTGATTATCCACATGATGCAACTGGTAAAAAATTAGAATTCCCATTATTACAGTATACCCCAGATAGAAGTATAGAAGTAAATCTGGCATGGGATCCGCCTGTAATTAAAACTCATGAAAAAATTCAATTTGTCTATCAATTCTATGATCCACAAACAAATTCAAATTTAGCTGAAATGAAATATGATTTTATCATTTTTCAAAATGGACAAGAAATTTTTCGTGATGGGGGTCTGAGTCAAATTGGTGGAGATTACCGCAATTTTGTTTTTAGCGATTCTGGATCAATTATAATAAGAATAGAAGGAATTCAATCACCTTCAATTTTTGCTGAGGAAAGTGTTACTGTTTTTGGTGATGTACAAACTAAAGAACAACGTTCTGTTGATTTTACTAGTGCAGTTTATGATAATCCTGAAAAAACATCTCATGAAACTTATCATATAAAACCCGCCCAAAGACTAACAACTTATTACGAATTAATGTTGTTCATCATTTTGATTCCTGGCATAATGTTCATCATTGCATTGCTTTGGTTAAAACAAAAACCAAAAATCCCTGATGAAAAACCTGGTGCTATTAAAATCTAAAATAATAAAAAGAAATTAAAAATTGATTGAACTAATCTAATCGATTAATTCAGTCCAACCTTTGACGAAGACTGAGTTCTTGTAGAGTGGAACTGGTTGTCCAACAGTAAAGTCCATTGGTCTCATCCAGAAGATTGCTTTTGTTGGGCATACACCGATGCATGCACCATCAGAAATACATCTTTCTGGGTAAAAGACAAATGCTTTACCTCTCTTCCAGCCTTCAACTGGTTTTACTCTAAGGACATCTGGTCCAAGTGTGGTACAGATTTCTACACATAGTGCACATCCGATACACATTTGTTCGCTGATGTCTGGAATAATTCCTACTGGCATAACAAAATTAATTCTTGATTTGGCATTAATATAATTTGCCTAAAATTATGGTCTTATAACGGCGTTTGATAATTTATAACGACGTTTTAAAATTGATCGCTCTCAAAATCAAATATTCTCTTGCTTTATAATGAATTTCCTTGAATCAGCATCTGTTTTCTCTAAAGTGGTAATTACCAAATCATTTTGGATTTTTTTCAGAAAATAAACTCCAGTATTTTCTGATGTAATGATATGTTTTCCTCCTGGAGATAGTACCCACTCATCGTCTTTTTTTCTTGCCATACCAGTAATAATTACAGATGATTTAGTTTGATTTCCAATAGATGATAACAACATAATACAGGAATTAATCAATCTTGCAGACTCTAATTCATCAAACAGATTGTAAACCCCATTAAAAGAGTCAATAATTATTAAAAATCGCTCTTTTGATACTTTGGAAATAATATCAGTTAATCTTTTTTTCCAATCTAATTTATCAGGACAAAAAATCATAACATTTTCTTTTTTTTGAATCATTCCCGATTGTACATATCCTGTATAAAGTAAATCCATATCCACAATAATTATAGAATTCTCAACAGTGTTGATCAATCTATTAAGAAATTCAGTTTTATGAAAAGGCTTTGAGCATAATATGATATTGGGATTTTTTTGTTCAAATTCAATTTGAATTTTTATCATATCATCTACAGACAGCTCAGGATTTTTATCCAACACTGCTTTAGGAGTTTACAGATATAATAATGAATTTAGTATCAAAAGACATCTCATCTGATTTTCCAATCTCAGATAAAATCTATCTTAACAATGCATCTGTATCTCTTATGCCTAATCAAAGCATTGAGGCCATGAAAGAATTCCTTGTTACATACAACTCTATAGGTCCAGACTCAAAAGATTCTGAACCGTTTGTAACTGAGAAACTTCGTAATGTTAGAAAAACCATCTCAGAAATTATTTCATGCCAACCTGATGAGATAATTCTTACTCAGAGTACAACTGATGGAATAAATTTTGTAGCAAATGGATTGTCTTTTGAAAATGATTCTAACATAATTATTCGAGGAATGTCACATGAACATCATGCAAATTTTTATCCTTGGATTAAATTAAAAGAAAAAGTTTCTATAAAAAATCTCCCAATTGATAGCAATGGCTTTTTCAAATTAGGTGATTTAGAATCATCCCTCGATAATAATACAAAATTAGTTGCTGTTAGTCATGCATTATACAACACAGGTTCCATATTGCCTGTTGAAACAATAGGAAAAATTCTTCATAACAAAGTCCCATTTTTTATTGACGGGGCACAATCTATAGGATGCGTTGAAGACGTTGACGTATCACGAATTCAATGTGATTTTATGTCTTTTAACGGTTCCAAATGGCTTTGTGGTCCTATGGGCACAGGATTATTTTACTGTAATAGAAAATCAAGTGAATTGTTAGAACCTAAGACCATTGGTGGAGAATCTGCAATGATTTATGAGGACTCAAAAATAGCATACAAAGAATTACCAGATAAATTTCAAACTGGATTTAGAAATTATGTAGGAATAGTAGGACTAGAATCGTCTGCAAATTATTTACTAAATTTTGGGATAAAGAACATTCGTGAAAAAAATCAATATCTATCAAATCTATTTCGAGAAGAATTGTCAAAAATACCAAATGTCATTCTATATGGTCCAGAAGATCCAAATGATAGAACCAGTATTATCTCATTTAATATCAAAGGATCAGATTCACAAGAAATTGTAGACAAACTTGAAAAACAAAATATTGTTTTAGCTGTTAGAGAAATAATGGAAAAGAAAATTGTACGTGCATCTCCTCACTTTTTCAATACTGAATCTCAAATTCTTAAAGTAATTGATGCAATAAAGAAACTATAGATTTTCTTGTTCTTCAATTACCATCATCGTTAATGTTGATTGAACTTTAGCGATTCTTCTGATTTTGTTGGTAATGATTCCACGTAATTTTTCAGCATCATCAGAGGATAATTTCAAGACAATGTCGTATACGCCATAAACTCCCTGAATTTCAAACTTGACTTGTTCTTCGGCAAGAATTTTTTTGATTTCCTCTATTATTGACTCGTCTGTTCCTAAATCCGAATTCAATAGAACATATGCTGTAGGCACAAGAAGTTTTTTCATAAACAGTATTTAACCTTTCATTGTTCAAAAACTGATTAATCACTAATATGTTATCTTGATATGAAACCAATAGATCTCTCACTTTCCATATCTGAATCTCTTCCCACCTTTCCAGGATCCCCAAAACCACAATTCATTACATGGTCAGACATCAATACTGATGGGTATAATCTTGAACTCTTGTTCCTAAGTTCACATACAGGAACACATCTTGATGCACCATTTCATTTTGTCAAAAATGGTAATAAAATCAACCAAATTCCACTTGATAGACTCATTGGAAAGGGTATTCTAATAAAACTAAAAAAAATCAAAAACTCTCCTATTACAAAATCTGATATTACATTGTTTGAAAAAAAGAATGGCAAGATTCCAAAGCACTCATCAATTTTTTTCTATACTGAATGGCAAAAAAACCTAAAAAATGATAATTATTTTACCGAAAATCCAGGCCTAGATTCATCTTCAGCTAAATACCTTGCATCAAAAAAAACCAACCTTGTTGGTATAGACTCTCCTAGTATAGATCTTGGAAAAGATGAATCATTCACTGTTCATAAAATTTTATCAAAAAATAATATTTTGATTGTAGAGAATTTGACAAACATGAACAAAATACAGTCTAGGGAATTCAACTTCACAATTCTTCCATTAAAGCTAAAGGACGCTACAGGCTCACCTGTTCGCGCAGTAGCAACATAACCTATCATTTCGTAATACTAAAAATGTAGAATAATTATAATTTCATTATGAGCAAACCTGGTAATATTTGGAGAAAAGTTCATGGGAAAATCACTAAAAAACCGACAAACTTTTCTTGGCTTATTGAAGAAAAATTAGCTGGTTCTGGCATTCCGACCAGTTATGATGAATTTGATTGGCTTCTAAATCAAGGAGTAAAATCAATTGTGACAATGACTGAAAATGCACTTCCAGATGATTGGGTACAAAATATTGGTTATCTACATGTGCCAACTCCTGATTTTACTGCACCTGATATGGACAGAATAGATTCTGCTGTAGATTTTATTCATGAACAAATCAATAATGATCAGGCAGTAATGGTTCATTGTGCAGCTGGAATGGGTAGAGCAGGAACAATACTGGCATGTTATTTCATTAAATACAAAAAATTTTCTGCAGATGATGCAATTAAAAAAATTCGAGATGAAAGACCAGGTTCAATTCAATCTGAAGTACAAGAATTAGCTATCGGATTTTATGAAAAACATGTAAGAAATTAGTTTAAACAAATTCTGAAACTAATTTTCCATCTACAACTTTAATCTTCAAGGTTTTATCTTCTTGAAAAAACAAAGTTAATCCACCGTCTGAATCAGGATCTTCTACTTTTACAAGTTCTAGCATTTTGATTGGATCAAATTTTTCCATTCATATCACCTATTCTGGAATTGACACGGTCTCAATTTTACCATCAACTGCTTTAATGAACATAAACCTGTTGTCTTTGAAGATAAAGGTGATTCCTCCTTCTTTATCTGGTTCTTCAACTTCAAGTATTGGTTGTCCTAGCAGACCATCGTATTTTGCCATTGATATTTCCAGAAAAAAGTTCCTTATATCCCTAATTGATTGTTATCTCAATTTCACTAGAACTATTTTTGATACTTCCAGTTTCTGTAAAATCATGTTTTTGCCAGGATGCAAAAGCTTCTGCTCCTATCTTATGTTTGCCTGATCCTAAATCAGATGCTTTGAATACAAATTTTTCATTAAAATCAAACAATTCTTGCCTAACTTCTTCTTCTGTTAGTCTGATAAATGGTTCAAAATTTTTGGCTACTTGAACCCAAATTCGTCTGTCCTTCATTGGATTGACTAGTTTTGGATTCCTTGTCCAAAATATTGATGCCTTTCTATACGTATCAATGGTTCTTCCTAATTCCTTCTTTCTGAACCCACCAGATGTCAATTTTATACCGTATTTCAATTTGAATGAAACATCGTTATTGTTGTATGCTTTTGTCCAATTAGCCTCATTAAAGGCATCTCTAATGTCGCCTTCAACTAAAAATTGGACATTTATCTCAATATTTTCATCAGAAGAGTACGTATCCTTGGATTTTACTAGTTCAATTGCTGAAATCCTGCTTTCTCCCATTGTTACCGCTCATAATGATTTATATCCGCAATAAGTGCTTTTTCTGAATACATGAACGCGCAAGTGATCAGTTCCGAGCCTAAAGAAATCAGCCTTTCAATCACTGAAACTGATATTGGAATTTTGTACATAATTCAGCATGAGCTACTAAAAGCATCAAATATCGATTTTGCAGGTGTTATAGTAAAACATCCTCTTACCAACGAATGTTGGATGAGGATCAATTCTAGTTCAAAGCCACTTGGTGAGATCAAAAAAGCAACAGATTCAGCAATTAAAATGGCTGAAGAGTTCAAACAACTATTCAATTCTAAAATTAAGGTAAATTAAATTGAAATTTTGCCCCAAATGTGAGGTTAAATTAAAAAATAGTGGTTCTGGCCTCCAATGCTCCAAATGTGGATATTCTGAAGGAGGAGAAGCTAAAACAACAAAAAAAATAACTACTGAAGAAGAACCTGATTTCTCACTTCTTGCTTTTGAAGGAGATGAAGGTGAAGACACTAACCCAACAGTAAAAATTGATTGTGAAAAATGTGGACATGATGAAGCAGTTGGTTGGATGTTTCAAACTAGAAGTGCTGATGAACCTACAACTAGATTTTATAGGTGTCAAAAATGCAAATACACCTGGCGTGATTACACATAACGTTTAACTTGTACTTAAAGAGAAGAAAATTGATTTGACTTTTGGAGCAAAAACAAGTGGTTCAGACGATCTAAAGGCTATCATCTCTGCAATATCTACACTAGTTGAAGAAGCAACTTTTGTTGCAACCGCAGAAGGAATTACTTTCAGAGGAATGGATCCATCACATGTTGCTTTAATTGATATTTCTTGGCCTAATTCTGCATTTGAAAAATATGAATGTGACAGTGATATTAAATTCGGAGTAAGGATTGATGAATTTTCAAAACTTATCAAAAGAGCTGATAAAAAAGACAGCATAGAAATTAGTATATCTGAACAAAATATGTTGCTTGTAACAGTTGGAAAAAATAAAAAATACAAAATGCGTCTAATTGAAAGTTCTGCAACTGATACTCCATTACCAAAAATTCCATATGACTCTAAAATTATTTTGACTTCTTCAAAATTTGATAAAATACTAGGTGATGTACAAGTTGTATCTGATTATCTAACTATTCATACGTCTGATTCAAAAGGAGACTTTTCAGGAAAAGGAGACTCTGGAGAAGTTGTAATAGATTTAGATAAAGATGATAAAGAAATTGAAGAAATTTCATCTAAAGAAGACAGTGTTGGTACCTATAGCCTAGAATATCTAAATCCGGTAGTAAAAGCAGTAGGTTCCAATGCAGGCTCAATCACATGTGAATTTTCAAGCGCAAAACCGCTTAGAATCGAATTCAAGGTAGCAAATATTGGCAGAATTCACTTTTACTTGGCCCCACGCGTCGAAAGTTAAAGCATTTAAAGATTAACTAGTTCAGGTATTTTGAATTGAGACTCGTAATAAAATATGGTGGAACATCAATTTCTGCTGCAAAAGACATCCAAGCAGTAGCTAAACACCTTAATGAATTATCAAAGAAAAATCATATTGTTGTTGTATGTTCTGCAACTACTGGAACCACTGATGATTTAATAGAAATTTCAGAATCAATAAAAAAAGAAAATAAATCAAAAGCAGAACAACTTGCATCAAAAATTACCAATAGACACAAACAATTGGCTAAACAGACAATCAAAAAACCTGACATAAGGAAAAAGTTACTTGCAAAATTTGATCAAGATTTTACTGAACTCCTTGCACTAATTGACGGTATGGTGTTGCTAGGTGAAGTTACACCAAGAACAATGGATTATCTATTTTCATTTGGAGAAAGACTTTCGATAAAATTAGTTTCATCTGCAATTGATGATGCTGGAAAAAAATCAATTCCTCTTACTGGCAAGGAAGTAGGCATCGTTACTGATTCTAATTTTGGTGAATCAAAACCGCTTATTGATACAACTAGGTTAAGAGTATCAAAAACTATAGATGCTTTATTCTCAAAGAAAACAATCCCAGTGGTAGGAGGATTTGTAGGTGCTGATCAACATGGACATATAACCACTTTTGGTAGAGGTGGTTCTGATTATTCTGCAACAATTATAGGCTCTTGTATCAAAGCAGATGAAATCTGGTTAATGAGTGAAATAGATGGATTGATGACTGCAGATCCTAATATTGTAAAGAATGCAAAATTACTCAAAGAAGTTTCTTACATAGAAGCAATTGAAATGGCTTTGTTTGGTGCAAAGCAAATACATCCACGAACATTTGAACCTCTAATTACAAAAAAAATCCCAATGAAAATTAGAAGTTCTTTTAATACTAAAAATGAAGGAACACTAGTTTCAGCAACAACCTCACAAGCAGTAAGAAATACTGTAAAATGTGTAAGTAATGTAAAAAATAATGGATTAATTGATGTCCAAGGAGGCAGTATGGTTGGAACTCCAGGTACTGCAGCAAAAATATTTGCGACATTGGCAAAAGCTGGAATCAATGTAATGATGATTTCTCAAAATCCCTCTGAATCAAGCATAACAATTGTAGTGAAAAACACTGACCTTGACAAAGCTGTGAGTGCACTAGAACTGGAATTATTGGGTAAAATAATCAAAAAATTAGATGTTACTACAGATGTTGCCATCATTGCATTGATTGGTTCAGGAATGAGAGGAACTGTTGGAGTTGCCTCAAAAGTATTTGGAGCAATTGAGAAAAATAAAGTAAATGTATCTATGATCACACAAGGTTCATCTGAACTTAATCTAGCATTTGTTGTAAAAAATTCTGATACAAACGCTGCTGTTCGTGCTTTGCATAATGAATTTGCACTAGATAAAATCAACTAAGACAAATCATTTAAGGGAACAATCTTCAGATAATTTATTGAAAAAATTTCCAGCTCTGGTATTCATTGCAATTTTTGTAGTTAGTATAATTCTTGTTTCCTCAACGTCTGATCAATTTGTTGATGCAGGTTCTAGGAAAAAAATTCATTTTACTCAAACCATAACATCCTCTCAAGATCCAGGTCAAGGACACAATAATCATCAATTGGCATTAGTTTTGTCTCCAAATGAGGGAACAATATATGATGGTTCTATGACATTTACTTCAAGCGAACCTGTACAGATTGTAATTCTACATGAAATTAATTCTCAAGAATCAAAAGGTCAGCCAATATGGACTGTAGATGGAAAAACGATTTATGGTTTATCTCTAGTAGATTTACAAAAAAGTTCAGGTTCATTTGAGTTTACAGGTGCTGCACTTGCATTACATTCCCCAAATTCAAAAGAATTCACCGCAACTGTTAGTGTAGATGGATGGATTAGAGGGCAACCAACTGAAGTAATTATGCAAAAATTAGAATTACAAAAAGAACCATCACAATTACTCTCAAGAACTAATGTTCCAGCTACAATCCCAATGCACAAAGGAATCTATGAAGGAGATCAAGTTCTTTATATCATAACTGATGGAAGTGATGAAGATTATGCTAAAACAATTACAGAAAAACAACAATGGAATGTAGAACATGCTCCTGTAATTGCTAATGTTCCAGAAAACACTCTTCAGAAATTATTTGTTTTTAAAAATGGAGTAAAAGGTGATGGAATCTATGGTTTTCAAAATGATGTATTTTCCAGTACACCTGCTCAAGAATCAAAATATAGTGCTTTGAGTTCTATTATCGAAGTTACATGGAAGATTGGCCAAAAAGAAATTGAATTTAAATCTGCAGCAGATGTTATTGCAGCAGAAGAAGGTGGTAGAGTTGAGTTTAATGAAACAGGTATTGTGCTAAATACACCTCAAATTGTTTGGCCTGATGGACAAATGACAGTTCGTTCAGATAAAGAAATATCTGATGAAATGTCTTACAGCGGTGGTCAAATTACAGAAATTAATGAAGAAGAAATGTCTGTAACTTTTGTGGCTCATAGAGGTTGGGGACCAGATGGTAGAACAATTTACTACATTGTTACTGATGCTACACCATCAGGACCAGCTGAATCAATGGGTGTAGTTTCATCACCAAAATCTGCAAATCTTATAGCTCATTCAGGAGCAGTTGATCTTTTCCAATTTAAAAATGGAATCATCGGTTCTGGCCCATTAGGCTTTCAAGCAGGAATTGCTGGCGCTTCCCTTGATGATGAGAATTATAGTCCAATGTGGAGAATTTACCTTGTTGAATGGAATGATCCAAATTCTGCAAAAATCTTAGAAACAAAGTCAGATATTGACTCATTTCGTGCAGATGGTTTGATATCAGTAACTATTGCAAGACCAACTAATAGTGATCATATAGTTAATTGTCCATTTATTGATCCGTTTCAATAGAGCACCGCTAAACGGATAAATTACTTGAGAAAAAATTTCTTTTAAAATTGACTGGTAAACTCTACATTGTTGGTGTCGGACCCGGACATCATGATCATATGACATTTAGAGCAAAACAAGTGATCGGTGAAAGTGATACAATTGTAGGATATGAAACTTATGTAAATTTAGTCCAAGATCTAATTGAAGGAAAAACTGTTCATCGTTATGCTATGACACAAGAAGTTGAAAGAGCTCATCAGTGTATTGATCTTGCTAAATCCGGAAAAATAGTTTCACTTGTTTCAAGTGGTGATCCTGGAATTTATGGAATGGCTGGTTTAATTTATGAAACTCTTGCTGAATCTGGATGGAGTCCTAAAGATGATCTTCAAGTTGAAATTGTCCCAGGTGTATCTGCACTTAATTCATGTGCATCAATTATTGGTTCTCCACTAATGAGTGATTTTGCAGTTGTTAGTATGAGTGATTTGTTAGTTCCATGGGAAGTAATCTCAAAAAGGGTAGAGGCAGCAGCACAAGGTGATTTTGTTATGGTCATTTACAATCCTGCAAGTAAGAAAAGAACACATCAATTACAAGATACACGAAAAGTTCTTCTAAAATATAGAAAACCCACTACTCCTGTTGCAATAATTAACGGTGCATTTAGAGAATCTCAAACTATTGTAATGACTGATTTAGAGAATCTACCTAATCATTCAGATGAATTAGGCATGACTTGTACCGTAATAATTGGAAATTCATCAACATACACTTACAAAGATTTGATGATTAATCCAAGAGGTTACAAATCAAAATATAATTTAGAAGAACAAACCAATCCAAATCTCAAAGTCTAAAAGCTTTTCTTGATTGCTTCGCTTAATTCATCATTTAGGTTTAATTTTTCTCTGATAGGGGAAATGATCTTGACTAAATAATTTCCAACAGTTTGTTTCAAATCTCCTGGATGTAATTTTTTTTCTACAAAATCTTTTTCGAGTTGTTTGTAATTTGTATATGATACATTACCACCAAATTTTTCTGGCCTTTCAACTTTAATTTCATCAAATTCATGAAAAATTACTGTTTTTGAAATTTCTAATAGTGGATTATTTTCTATATTTGCCTCTTCACACCACGCCTTACTGATTTTTTTCCTTATTTCATCATCAGTATTATGTACAAAAATACCTGAATTTGGATCTGATTTACTCATTTTGCCCACTATTTTATCGTCGTTTGAATCCACAGGCTTTGAAAGTCCTGGAAGTAATTTATGATGAACAGCAACTGGAACCTTCCATTTCATTTTTGGAAAAATTTCTCTTACAAGCATGTGGATTTTCCTTTGATCCATTCCAGCATGTGCAATATCTACATCTAAAGAATGAATATCAACTGCTTGCATTGCAGGATAAAGTAACTTTGCAACATCAATTTTTTTATCATCTTCTGATCTTCCCATTATTGTTAAAGTTCTCATTGTTCTTGCAATTGACATATGTTTAGTAAATTTAACAAGATCAGACCAGTATTCTGTTTTGTCTTCATATAATTTTGAACCTAATACAATTTCAGCATCAGGACAAACTAATTTGAATGCATCTTGATAATATTTTGAGACTTTTGCAATTGTTTCCCAATCTCCACCTAGTTTGTCATTTATCAGAGTATGCCAATCAGCAAGAAAGATTTTACATTTTACACCAGCCTTGACAAAATCATTGATTTTGAATCCAGTACTTATTAGACTGCCAAGATGTAAAAAACCAGAAATTTCTAAACCAATATAGTGATTTGGGGATGAATTTGTTTTGAATAATTCAATTAATTCTTCCTGTGTTACTATTTCTTCTGTTGGTGGTCTTTGAATCAAATTTACTTTTTCTATAATGTCCAAATCAAAACAACTTTTGAGAATAAACGTATAAAGTTATTCAAAAATTTAATTTGAACTTGGAAGCTTTGAATATAGGATAATCTCTTTATTATTTATGACTCTAGAAGAAGGATTGGAATTAATTGAAAATTACAAAAAGGCTCTAAAGAAATTTTTGGAAACATTACCTGAACAATCAGTTCAATTAGGCTCAGAAATGATCCAAACATTATCAATGAATTCTAAAAATGAAATTGCAAATTTAGAAGCAATTGAAAAAGCACTCAAACGACAACCAAAATATCAATCTGGATTATCTGAATAATTTTTACTTGCAATTTTTTTTGTGCTTTCGCAAATCTTCTGAATAATCAAATTCTGTTCCACATACTCTGCATTTCTCCTTTTTCTTATTATGGGCTTTCTCTTGGTGTTTTTTTAATCTCTCAGAATCAGGAAGAACCGTTCCACACTTTTTACATTTTAATTCATCTTTGTTTGAACCAAATAATCCCATGATAAAGACATCTAAACATACTAGAAATAGTTTTTTTGTAAGATTTACCTAAAAATTTACTATTGATTCAAATTTCTGTTTCATCTAGAGTTTTTCTAGGTTTTGTGCTTAGATAGAATGCATGAGCACTAATTATGAATGCTGCAAGAAACATTTTGATAGCAAAAATTGTATTCCATGGACGTTCAGGATCTGGGTATGCAATTGATAATCTGTCAATATCAGGAAGTACTCCATCAACAATTCCTCCAGAGATTTGAGCAGTTAATACTGTAGAATTGTACAATACCTCGAACAAAGTGATTATTGCAAAACCTAGTAACATCAGTTGTAATAATGCCATTTTTGCACCTACAATTTTATTTCCTGCGGTTCTTTTCCATCCAATTCTTGAAACACAATACCATCCAATGATTGTAGAGAAAAATATCCAAGTTGTCACTCTTGCAAAATTTTCAAACGGAATAGTTGTATTGTGAATTGCCTCACCCATAACATAAGTTCCATTTTCAATCCATTCTATCATGGTAACATATACCCCAAAAACCAGCGATGATGCCATTATGAATCCACAAATATAGAAAATATACAGATAAACTTTGTAACCTGTATCTGATTTTTCAAGATGTCGTGGTTTCATTATGCGATTTGCCAAATTTTGAAATATAAAAATTCATGTTTCATTATTGAAATTTATAGACTAGTTATTAACAGAAATAACGTTGAAAATTCCAATTAACGTTCCTCTAATAGGCAAAGAAGAAATATCTGCAGTTACATCTATTCTAAAAAATGGTGCTTTAACATCAGCTTCAAATCAAGGTGGAAAGCATGTGCAAAATTTTGAAAAATCTGTATCATCTTTTGTAAAATCAAAATATGCAGTTGCAGTAAATTCTGGGACTTCTGCTTTGCAGGCTGCACTTTATGCATTGGATATAAAAAATGGAGATGAAGTTTTAGTCCCTTCGTTTACATTTGTAGCAACTGCAAATGCAGTTATTTCAACTGGAGCAAAACCTATTTTTGTTGATATTTTGAAAGAAAATTATACTATTGATCCAGATGAACTAGAAAAAAAAATTACAAAAAAAACCCGTGCAATTATTCCTGTTCATCTTTATGGAAATATGGCTGATGTAGATAGATTAAATGAAATTTCTAAAAAATATAATATTCCAATAATTGAAGATTCTGCTCAATCTTTAGGTAGTATGTATAAAGGAAAACATTCTGGTACTTTTTTTGAAATGGGATGTTACAGCATGTATCCTGCAAAGGTGATGACAGCAGGTGAAGGTGGGTTTGTTGTGACTGATAATAAAAAACTCAAAGATAGATTATTGATGATTAGAAATCACGGAATGATTCATGGGTATGATACTAAGATATTTGGATTAAATTTAAGATTACCCGAAATTAATGCTGCAATTGCAACTGTACAAATGAAAAAACTTCCTAACTTTTTAAAAATCAGAAAACAAAATGCCGAATTGCTAACAAGATTGCTTTCTGATCTTAAAATTACATTACCTCATCAACGAAAAAATGAAAATGTAAATTGGTATCTTTACACAATTGCCCTTGAGAAACGTGATAAACTTTTGAAAAAACTAAATGAAAAAGGAATAGGTGCTGCATCATATTATCCTACACCTGTTCACAAGACACCATTTTACAAACTTGATACAAAACTTCCTGTTACTGATTGGGCATCATCACATGTCCTTTCATTACCAATTCATCCAAAAGTTACTCAAAAAAACATTGAATTTATTGCTAAAACTATTCGTGATACTCTGTGAATGCTATAGGTGAAGTAATTGGAGAACTTTGTAAGGTATTTTTACCAATTCATGAGGAATATTATCTTGGAAATCCAAATTCCACAATAGCAGTTTGTACACTTTCAAGCATGAATTTACTCAAAAACTTTGCAAATTCTGAAATTCTAAACAAAATATCGATTGTGGGACGACTACTTTCTGAAAATAAAGGGATTGATTCCATAATCAAACATGTTAACAAAAATCCTCAAATAAACACAATCATTGTTTGTGGAAAAGAGGTTTGGGGGCATAAATCTGGTCATTCTTTATTTGAATTACACAAAAATGGAATTGATCAAAAAAATCGAATAATTAATTCCACTAGTCCTGATCCATATCTAACAGTGTCAAAATCAGAAATCAGATATTTTCAACAAAATGTAAATCTTGTAAATTTGATCAATGAAACTAGATTTGAATTAATTTTAAAAAAATCCCAAATTTTTTAATATCCATTTCTCTGTCTTTCACGATTGATTTCATTTTTCTTTTTGTATTCTTCTAAAATATCATCAGGAGTTAATTTCAATTCTAATGATGCTTGTACAACAAAATGCCAAATATCGATTAACTCTTCTCTTGCTTCTGCTTCATCAAATTCAACTGGAGTTTTCCACCATTTCCAGTTTGTTGTGCGTTGCAATTCAACTGCCTCATGCATAATGGCCGTACATAAAGCAGAAATTCTTCCTTCAGAATCTTTTGGATATCTATCCAACTTCATCATTTCTGAAAGACCTTTTTGAAGTTTGAAAATTGTTTCTAGTCGATCTTTTTCTGACGTTGTATGTGACAATGATAAATTGATTTGATAAATTATCGAACTTAAGTCTTTTTAGAACCTAATCATCTTTTCATAAATTTTGACACGTTTTGTAATGTCCGCATTTTTAATTTTTAACAATCCATCCAAACCATATTTTTCAACTGCAAATGAACCTAAAACATTTCCATACACTACAGCTTTTTTAATATCTGATAATTTTGTAGATTTTTTACTTGCAAGATATCCTATCATTGCTCCTGCAAAAGAATCTCCTGCTCCAGTTGGATCTACTACATCCTCTAATGAAAATCCTGCAGTTGGAAAAATTACATCATCATAAAACATCAACGAACCATGTTCTCCTTTCTTAATTATAACGTATTTTGCCCCCCACTGCATCATTTTTTTAGCACATTTTATCAAATTGAATTCTTTTGTTAGAAGTTTAGCTTCCTCATCATTAATTACAACTGCATCAACTGCCTTGATCATTTTTATCACTGCATCACGTTTAGTGGATATCCAAAAATCAATTGTATCACACATAGAAAATTTCACTTTATCAAATTCTTTAATCAATTTGGTATTTTGCTCTGGATCATTGTTTGCAAGATATACAAACTGAGATTTTTTATAAGCTTCTGGCACTGTTGCTTTAAAATTTTCAAGTACATTTAGTTCAGTTTTTAAAGTTGATCTTGTACTTAGTGTATTGTCATATTTTCCATCATAACGAAATGTTTTACCTTCCTTGATAGTCAATCCTTGCAAATCTAGATATTCAGATAAAATTTTATGATGTGATTTGGGAAAATCTTTTCCAACTACTGCAATTAATCCTGTATCTACAAAATTACTAGCTGAAATAGCTGCAAATGTAGCAGCTCCACCTAAAACATTCTTTAGTGTTTTTTTTGGAGTTCTAATGGTATCTAATGCTGTAGATCCAAAAACAGTAAGCATTAAATGAAAAATTAATTTTGATGTATAAATTCTCTTGCTTGTTCTTCTGTTGGATAGTACACAAATGGAACATCAATTGATGTAACCATCATATCATATTTTGTTATACCTGAAATTCTAATTGATTTGGATTCATCTGAATTTGCATCTGTATGGAATGTACCTTTGACATAACTACTATCTAATGGTTGTAAAGTAAATGATTCCAAGTTACCCTTTCCAATAATTTCATCATTAGAAATTACAAAAAATTCAGTCTCTCCAGCTGTTAAAATCAACAATGAAGGGTTTTCAAATCTCAATTCTACATTATAGTTTGATCCTTTTTCATCCTCACTTAATAATTCACTTTGACTAATACTTACTCCTATTTTTGAAACAAATGCATATTGTGAATAACCAAAAATACTAACAGCTAATACAAATAAAACAATAATTCCTGCTTTTTTAGATGATTTCATGACTAATTTTAACAAATTTACATTTTAATCAAAAACGAAAAAAATCCCAATAAATTGTGTAAAAGTTTTGATCTAATCTTAAACCTCCTTAGAGCTAACAGAATAAATCAAAATTATACGATAATTTAGCATTGGCTAGAATTAAACTGAAAATAGGCGAAAACGAAATTGAGGTTGATTCTAGAGATTTCTATGTTGATAATCAAACATTAGGTGAAATCATTGATGATATTTCTAATCATTTACCTGAAAGTCAGGCAAAAATAGTATATGAAACTGAAGATACTCAAAAACCCACTTACGTAGAACAATCAGAAGTTCCATTCGGTTTAGAATACCTTGATGATGCCGAAGCTTACGAACCAGAATTCAACGAACCAAAATACATAGCTCCACATGAAATCAAATCAAAATTACGAATTTTAGAAACAAGTAGGTTCTTTGATTCTCCTAGAACGGTTACTGAAACTGTTCAACAACTTAGAGAGTATGGCTGGGCTACTAGTCCTTTAGATGTATCAAAAGCATTAGCAAAAATGGCATCTAATAAAGAAATCTTGAAAAACTCTGAAGAAAATAGAACTCATTATTTTGTTCAACAATCATTAGTGACTAACTAGAAGAATAAGCACACTTTTCACAAATAAGAAAAATTTCTCCGTCTAAATGATCAAAATGTGTATCACATTTTTTACATGTGTGATGCATGTCATAATATCCATCTTCTTCAATTTCTCCAATTCTATTTGATTCTAGATCTGTACTTTTACACTTTATACAATGACAACCACATTCAATTTTCATGACTATTCTCCGACAATGTATGTATACATGAATTGACTATACAAATCATTGGAAAAGAAAAGAGAGATACCAATAGAAATCGATGATCATTTCAGACTCTTTGGCAAGGAACCATGGGAAGTAGATTATGGTGAAAAATGTGTTATTTGTAACGTCAGGATTGATGAATATGGTTTTTGTTCTTGTGGTTCTAGCGGAGACTAAATTTTCTTACTAAAGGAATAATCATTATCATCAAAAACCCAATAGCCATAGGTGCAAATATTGGAAATTCAGGTATTACAGTTGTACCAATAATTGTTATTTTACCTGTAGTATCTGGTTTCATGTTAATCCAAACATGTGTTCCATTATTGATGTATTCCTGGAAAAAAATTTTCTCATCATTCAAAAATACTTCATATGGTCCCCACAATAATTCTAGAGGTACTATAGTTGTAACAAATCTATTTTCGTTATTTATTTCAAAACTAATTTCTTTATTATGTTGGCTAAAATTAAAATCATCTATTTCTGCCAATGTCTTAACCTCAACTGCAAATTTCATATTTTCCCAATTTACATATTCTATATTTTTTGGTTCATCTGTTGAATATTCCAAAATCATTTGACATCCATGACAAACAAATCCTTTTTTATCATCTAGATAAACTGGTCTCTCATTAACAAAAATTAGATCAACTCTTTCTGAAATAATAAAAGATGTTTTTTCAAGATATCTAAAATTCCATGTCCATACATCATCTATCTTAGAAAGTGCATCTTCAAGTTCGTATTCTATAATCAATTTCTCACTTGATGGTTGAAGTAATAATATGGTGTTATCTGCATTTGTAGAAAAAAGCTCTTCTTCTCCTTGACTATTTAATACTGAAATATTTGAAACAGTACCAGAAATCAATTCAAGATCTACTGGCAAATTTGATGCACGGGTTATGTGTTTGACATGAACCTTTCCCTCTTGAGAAATCGAAATCTCAACTAATTCTTGCCTAGCTTTTTCACCAATTGAAATCTGAGCATCTGCAAGTGGAATTAATGATATAATCATTAAAATCACTAAAAGACTACAAATCTTTGTATTCATTTATTCCACAGTAACATGAATCATTGTTGCTTTTTCTAATGGACAATCATTACCATCTCTATCTAGATTAACAATTTTATCTGCAACATCCATTCCTTGGGTTACTTCTCCAAATACCGTATATTGCCTATCTAGAAATACACTATCAGAAGTAACAATGAAAAATTGTGAACCTGCACTATCTGGATCTTGTGATCTAGCCATAGAAACTATGCCTCGCAAATGTGATCTCGAATTAAATTCAGCCTTGATACTATATCCCGGCCCACCCATTCCCCATGAACCTTTGTTATCTGTCTTTGTATTAGGATCGCCTCCCTGAATCATAAATCCTGGAATAACTCTATGAAAAAGTGTCCCATCATAAAATCCATCTTTAGCTAATTTCTGAAAATTTCTTACAGTTTCTGGAGCTAATTCAGGAAGAAGTTTAAATGAAATGTTTCCCAAATTAGTTTCAATATTTACTGTAGCCAATAGGATAAATCCGCAAACACATCTTAATAGTCTTTTGCGAATTTAGTTTTGAATATTACTTCAGATATCTTAACAATATTGAAAAATTCATAATGATTAGTACGTTTTTCGTTAGAAAATTTATTGTTGTAGACTATAGATATTTCTGATTCGTAATTATATAAAAAATCTGAATGGGTAAGATGTAACAATTTTGAAATTTCAAAAGTTATAGTCTTATATAGAACAATTAAAATTTAGAATTCGTTGAATCGTACAAACCAAAGCACGATAATTAAAGAAGCGATTAATTCTTATCTTGACAAAGGGGTAACCGACAAGCAGGATATCTACACCAAAGTCGTTGATGAACTTGGTGTTCCAAGACCAACCGTAAGAAGAGTTGCAAGAGATCTAAGAACCGAACTATTGCAAAAAATCCAAATCTTACAATCTGATATGCCAAAAGCAACTACTATCCCTGAAGAAGACGAATAAACTCGGCTCTTTTTTCTTTTTAATTATATTATTTTCTGATTTTTAGCATTACTGTTATAAATAATGAAATTTTCAAATAATTATGGGATACTTGGGTAACCATTTAGCAACAATCGTAACTGGAGTATTTGCAGCTATATTGACAGCATTATGGCCATACTTTGTTGACTTTGCACCTATACTAAACTTCGTCTTCATTATGGCAGTACCAATAACATGGTTCTTGACTTTTACTTGCTGGATCTCCCAGAAGAGTACTGATTACATGCATAAACATGCTCCATCACACTCTGAAAAAAAAAGCTTGAGTAATACTCAAACTATTCAAACTACGTCAACTTCACAAGTAAATCTTTTAGAAATTGAACATATTCAAGATGAATTGTTACTTGAATTAAACAACGTAAAAGAATCAGTCAAACTCAAAGATAGCGAGATTGAAAGATTAAATCAAGAAATTTCTAATCTTGAAACTCTTGTACAAATCGAATCGCTAAAAACTGAACTAGCTAATCTCAAAATGTTGGCTTCTGGAAAAAAAACCAAGAGTAAATAATCTAATCTTTACAGTTACAACAAATTTCTCCATGATTATTTTTACAACTTGGACAACTAACAGCTCCACCAAAATGGCATTTACATGAACATAATTCAGTAGGATCTTTTTTTACACTCATTAATACAAGTTCTATTTGATGTTAGTATTTGACTTTTACACATTAAACAATAATAAATCGTAACAAATCTTTAATTCCGAATTAGTAACATGATTTTTAATGTGAAACATTTTGTTGAAAACATATCAATTATTATTTGACAACTTTTTACATTTTATTTTCTTACTGAATTAATTATTATAATTTTAGATAATTGATTTCATATCAATTGATTCTCTAAATATATCTCAAATATATAATAAATTTTGAAAAGAATTCATTAATAATTATGCAAAACCATAATCCATTTTTTTGTAATGATATATTTGAGTTTGAAAAATCATGTATTGTATACTATAGAAAATGACAATAATTTTTGAATAAATTTACAGTACTTGGCTTGATCAAGGAAAATTGAGATTAAACTAGATATGGTTATCATATAAAATACTAAATTATAATTGAATTAATTTTGATGTAATCTGGAAGCAATCTCTAATGTCTCATCTACCATTTCTTTTAATCTATTTCGAGTATCATCATCTGTAATAGAATTTTCTGATACAGATTCAGTGGTTAGAAACACGGCTTTAGGATTTGTTATTACTCTAAAATATGACAATAATTGTGTGATCAATGTTTGAACATTAGTAAAACCAATATTTCCAGCAGCCAAGATTGTGATTCCCGCAACCTTTCCTGGAGTTTTTTTATAATCAATATATTCAAACAGATTTTTTAATGCTGAACTAAAAAATGAATTATAAATTGGTGATCCTATTAACCATACATCTGCATCCATAATATCTCTTGCAGCAGTTTTTGTTGTTTCATTATATTGTATGTCTGGGCCTCTATAGTATTCAATTTGACCTTCTGAAAGATTGATAAATTTTGTCTCTTGATGTTTTGATTTAGTATATTCAAAAACATATTTCATTAACACTTGTGTATTTGCATTCTTTCTTGGACTTCCAGAGATAACTACAATTTTCATAACATCAACCGTTTGTCTTTGTATTTAAATTTCTAAAAATTTTAAACTTAAACGGGCTTGGAGGGCTTCGATCCCTCGACCTGTAACTTAGGAGGCTACTGCGCTATCCATGTTGCGCGTCAAATTGACTCTGCGCTACAAGCCCAGCAAAAAAAACATTCTTAATTATTTAAGCGTAATCAAGATTCTCTTTGATCAGGTTTTGAATTTTTTCCCAATCTTTGTTTTCTTTATCATTCCATTTTTCAAAAAATACAACATCTTTCAATTCTAATCTTGGTAACCAACCTTTAGTTTCAAGATCAGGTTTTTCAGCAAACTCATCAACATATCCTAAACACAAGTATGCTACAGGAATTACATGCTCTGGTAAGTCTAAAGTTTCTTTTAATGTTTCATTTGATAGAATACTTACCCATCCAAGACCTACTCCTTCTGTTCTAGCTGACAGCCATAAATTCTGAATTGCACAACATACACTATAGAGACCAGCTTCTGGAATACTTGATCTACCAATCACAAATGGTCCAAATTTCGTAGGATCATATGTAACGCAAAGATTGATTGGAGATTCCAAAATTCCTTCTAACTTAAATGAAAGATATTTTGATCTTTTTGGTTCTTCAACTAGTTGTGATGAACGATTTTTTTCTTTCTCAAACGATTCTTTTATTTTCCTTTTTGTATCAGGATTTTTTATCAAAATAAAATTCCATGGTTGAGAAAATCCCACTGATGGTGCATGATGTGCAGCATTGAGAATTTTTGATAAAATATCATCCTCTATTGGTTTTGAGGTAAAGTGAGATCTTACATCTCTTCTTGAATAAATCGCCTTATAGAAGCCTCTTTTTTCTTCATCAGTAAAATTCTCTGTCATCTATTTTCTACCTTCTTTCTTTCTTTTGTTAAACGTTAATAATGTCAATTATTTGATTTATTTTTCAATGGGCCTGTAGTCTAGCTGGTTAGGATACCGCCTCGACATGGCGGTGATCATGAGTTCGAATCTCATTAGGCCCACTTTTTAATTAATAACCTGTCTTGAAATCTTTATCAGTTTCACTCCACGAAGTCTGTGTAGTAATTTTTCCTTCAGCAGAAAAACTAACGAATCTCTCATTTATTGCATCTTCATAAAGTTCTGAATTTGTTTCAGATTTACTTAGTACAAATATATTTTTTAAAGGAATTTCAGCCCCTGAATAAAATAATGCTCTTCCTGGAAGGGCAATATCTGCTGTGGAATAGATACCTTTGCCTAATAATTTTCCATCTCCATACAATTGATAATCAATTTGTGAAACTGTCAAGGTCTTGTCACTTGGATTCTTTACTAGAAATGTAACATCAAATTTTGCTTGATTGTTTACTGTGTTAATTTCTTTTAATTTTACATTTGTTAATTCAATTTCAACTAGTTCCAGTCCTACGTTGTCTAAACTTGCATAATAAATAATTCCGCCCATTAAAGCAAACACTCCAGCTATTGCTAGATAAACTGTCATCTTACTCTGAAGTGCCATTTTATTGATTTGAGAGTTGTACAACTAAAAAAGGTTGTCAAAATCCAAATACATAATATTTGATTTAAAACACCATAAGCTATGACTGCAATAGAACAAGCAATTATCACTTGGATTCATCTTGTTGCAGCTGCAATATGGGTAGGCGGTTCTTTATTCATTGGAATTGTATTTTCTCCTCTTTTGAAAACAATGACAAATTCTATTGAAGAAAGGATGCAAATAATGATTCGTGTTGGAAGACGATTTAACAAAATTGCTGTTCCATCATTGATTATTCTAATGATCACAGGATTGTATACTTCACATGTATTACTCAGCAAACCTGATCTTCTTGTTTCCACAAGTTATGGCGTATTTTTAATCATCAAAATCATTCTTGTAATTGCATTAATTGTTACATATGTTATTCATGTAAGAGTGATACGTAAAGATATAGAAGAAAAAATCATGTCTAATCAAATGTCAGAACCGGAAATTCAAAAATTAAGAAAAAAAATTATCATACTAGGAGAAATTACAGTAGTTTTGTCGGTTGCAATTCTCTTTTTTGCCTCATTGCTTGATGCTGGAGTCTGAAATTCCCTCAATAATTACATCATACCCATAACTTGTTTTCCCAATTCCATATTTACAACCTGTAATTTTTGATGTAACAAACAAATTTGTCTCCAAATGTTTTGTAATTTCTCTTACTTGGAAAATTGTTTTTCCATTAGCTAAACTTGCAGGAACTACTATCATATCTGCCAAATTATCATCTATAGAATAACTTTCAATAAATTTCTTAATATTCAAATCAAAATTATGTGTTTTATTATTATACAATCCATCCAATCCTATTACTGATTTATCATCCGTACTATAGATTAACAATGATGCTCCTAAATCTAATGCTTCTTCTGATTTAATTTCTACATCCACAATAAAATTTGCGGTAGTTAATTTCTTTACTATTTCTTTTACTCCATTTTCAATTTCCTCTCTTATTAGTTTTGAATATGTACAAATTAATTTTACATTATTTGTTTTTCTTTTTGAAAATAATATTGGTTTAACATTAGATGGATTAATTTGTAAATTAATTTTTCCACCCCCTTTTGGATAATAACCACGTTTACATAATTCAAATGAAAATTTTATTCCCATTCTTGAATATGCATCTCTTAGAACATATTGAGTATAATCAATTGTTGGACTCCAAAGAACATCTGTACCTCCTTTAATTTTCAAATTTAGTTTTTTTTTCGAAACTGCAACTACTGGAATCAAAACTTGTAAAATTAATGGAATACTTCCAGCAGTTCCTACATCTTCTTGTAAATCTAGATTTTCAATATTACCTGGAATAAATTTCAATTCTGTTGATCCTACATCTGCTCCAATCACTGTTGCATTTGCAATTTTTTGAAGTAAAGTAATTGCTGTAAGATGTTGTGGTTTTAATCCAGAAATTTTTCTATTCTTTCTAATATTTTCTATATGTATTGGTTGTTTTGTAATACATGAAAGTGAAATTGCTGAACGAATTATTTGTCCTCCACCTTCACCATGTGCTCCATTAATTTTTAAAAAATTCATATTTTCCTCCAATACCTACTCTTTATGATAGTTTTTTAAAAAGAAATTTTCTATAGTTGATATGAATGGTTTATTGATAGGTAGATTCCAACCTTTTCACTTAGGTCATCTTAAAGCACTACAATTTGCATTATCAAAAGTTGATAAATTATGGATAGGTTTAGGTAGTTCCAATAAACCAATCGACAAAAGCAATCCATTTACCCCTGAACAACGAAAAGAAATGATTCTATCTTCTATTGATGATTCAATGAAAGAGAGAATTTCAATTTATTTTATTCCAGACGTTGATAATCACATTAAATGGATTGAAAAAATAGATACCATTGTACCAAAATTTGATATAATTTTCTCAAATGACGAATTAACAAAGCATCTTTATTCAAAAAGAAATACTCAGGTTATTTCTATTCCATTTTTGAATAGAGAATCATTATCTGGAACCAATATTCGCGATCTTATAATTCGCGATCAAAAATGGGATGATCTTGTACCTACTGGGACTAGAAATTTTTTAAAAAAATCAAATGTAAAAGATCTATTAAAAATTCTTTAATTATAAATAAGCCTCAATAAAATGTCAAACTGAGATAAGATTTGGAATATTTAGTAATGCTCCCTGGACCCACAAACGTTCCTGAAAGAGTAACCCGAGCAATGATAACACCATCAATCAATCACAGAAGTGATGATTTCGTAGAACTTTATGAAGAATGTGTTAATAATACAAAAAAGATTTTCGAGACTGAAGGAGATGCAGTTTGTCTTTCGGCTTCTGGTACTGGTGCTGTAGAGTGCTCTGTTGTAAATTTAGTCAAAAAAGGTGATAAAGTAATTGTTCCAGTTAATGGAGAATTCAGTTCTAGATTAGCACAGCAAATAGAATGGGCAGGTGGAGAAACAATTCGTGTTGAAACTGAACCAGGTGTAAATGCTACATATGATCAAATTAAGGAGGCCTTTGATAACAACAAAGATGTTAAAGCATTCTATGCTGTATGGAATGAAACTTCAACTGGAACTATGCTTAACTATCTTGATAAAATTAAGGATTTGACCTCTAGAAATGACTCTTACTATGTTTTAGATGGAGTATCTATTGTAGGTGGTGAAGAATTACACATGGATAAATGGGGAATAGATATTGCAATGACTGGTGCTCAAAAAGCATTTGCATGTCCACCAGGAATTTCACCAATTTGTGTTAATGCAAGAACTAGAAAATACATGGAAGCAAATCCACCAAGTACAATGTATTTCAATTTGCCAAGATATTTCAAATATTATGATGAATCAAAACATACTCCATTTACACCAGCATTACCTGTACTCTATGCATATAGAGAAGCAATGAGAATTATTCTTGAAGAAGGAATGGAAAAAAGAATTCAACGCCACAGAGTTTGTTCAGATGCATTATACTCTGGATTATCTGCTATTGGATTAAGCCCATTTGCTGATGAAAATTCACGTTCAACAGTAGTAATTGCATTAAACTATCTAGATGGATTACAAGACAAAATTTTCCGTGATACACTTGCCAAGAAATTTAGAATTCTAGTTGCAGGTGGTTTTGGAAATCTAAAAGGTAAAGTCTTCAGAGTTGGATGTATGGGAGAAGTGAATGGATATCATGTTATGAGAGCAATTTCTGGAATTGCATCCACATTAGATATGATGGGTTATGATGTTGATGCTAAAGCAGGTCTGAATATTGCTGAAGAAAAACTTAAAGCTCTCTAAACCCTGTTAACTTAATATAAGGAAATTCGAGACCGATCACATTGACATTTGATAAAGGATCATTAATTCTAGTTGATTATACTGCAAAAGTAAAAGATACTGAAGAGATTTTTGATACCACTATTGAAGAAGATGCAAAAAAACATTCTATTCATGAACAAAATGTCAAATATCAACCAAAACTAGTTTCTATTGGAGAAGTTTCTTATCCTGTTCTAAAAGGACTTGATGAGGCCCTTGCAAAAACAGCAGTGGGAGATAAACTTACAGTAGAAGTAACACCAGACAAAGGTTTCGGTGAAAGAGATTCTGGAAAAGTTAGAATGATTCCTATTCGAAAATTAGGAGAAGATGCAGAAAAAGTAACAGTTGGTGATACAATTGAAGTTGATAACAAAAGAGGAATTATTCGTTTTATTGGTTCTGGCAGAGTTCAAGTTGACTATAATCACAGATATGCAGGAAAAACAATTTTGTTTGATGTTAATGTCATCAAATCACTTGATTCTCCAAATGACAAAGTTGATGGAATTCTCAAAAATAGATTGCCTGTTGAGGATACAAAAATTGCATTTGACTTAAAGGATAAAGAAGTAAGCATTACAATTCCTGAAGAAATTTTACGTGCTGATGGACTACAAATAATGAAACATTTTATTCAGTTGGATATTTTCAAATTTGTTCCTACTTTAGAAAAAGTTAGTTTTGTTGAAACACATATCAACAAACAAACTCAAACAAAAAAACCTGAAACAAAAGAAAAAACTCCTGAACAAAAAACCGCTTAAATTACTTTAGTACTCTTTGCAAGATTTTTAGCTCTTCTTTCTGTCATATCAATTTCTTTTAGAATTGTATATCTTTCTGGTCGTAAATCTTGTGCAATCATTAATGCATCCACTACTTGTTCTGGAGTTACACCAATTTGTTTTGCAGTAGTTGGAGCGCCTACATCTTTTAATGTTTTAATGATTTCTTTCCAGTTTTGTCCTTGAAGTTTTGCAATCATAATTGCACCCAATCCACATTTTTCACCGTGCAATCCTTTGCCTGGTGCAATTTTGTCTAATGCATGTGAAAAAAGATGTTCTGCACCTGAACATGGTCTGCTACTTCCTGCAATACATGATGCAACTCCTGCACTAATCAAAGCTTCAACTATTACTCTTGCATCTAGACCTTTCTTAGCATATTGACTAGATTGTTCCATAACAATTTCTGCACTCATAATTGCTAAATTAGCTGAATATCTTCCATAATATTCTCCTGTTTTATCTCGTCCTAATTTCCAATCTTTAACAGCACTGATATTTGCTACTAAATCTCCACATCCGCTTGCAAGTAATCTTGATGGTGCTTTTTTGATGATGTCAATATCTACAAAAACACCTAATGGTGCAGATGCAACAATTGAATGAGGTTTATCACTTTTTATAGAAACAAATGGACTAGCTATTCCATCATGTGAAGCAGCTGTTGGTACACTAACAAATGGAATATCCAAATTAAAAGCAACCATTTTTGCTGTATCTACAGAACGACCGCCACCTATTCCTGCAATAATATCACTATGATCTTTTTTTACATCCATCTGAATTTTTTTTAAACTGCTGAATTGATTATCTTTTGATATATGCCAAACAAATTTGATTTTTTTATTTTCTAATGATTTTTCAATTTTTTGTCTGAGAATTTTTTTTACATGAATTCCCGAAATTAACGATACTTTCTTAGGCTTGATTAAATCTTGTAGAAATCCTGCAAATTCATTAATGTTCTTTTCACCCACAACAATTTGTCTAGGTAATTCCATTGTGTGTGAATCCATGCGATCTTGATTTTTTCTCATTATTTATGATTTCAATGGATCAAAAAGTTATTTAAAAGGGATAGATTCACTTCACATTATCTTAGTAGGTGTATTTTGTCAAATAACGTTGAAGAAAAAATTTTGCATGGGACTACCACTGTAGGTATCAAGACTAAGGACGGTGTCGTATTATGTGCTGATATGAGAGCCAGTGCAGGCTATTTTATCGCTAATAATAATACCATGAAAATTCAACAAATTGATCAACATGCAGGACTAACATTGGCAGGCGGTGTTGCAGACGCACAAAATATTGTAGATATTTTACGTTATCATTCTAATCTTCACAGAGTTGAAAAACAAGGTTCCATCTCAATTCATTCACTAGCAAGACTTTGTTCATTAATTTTCCATCAAAATAGAGGATATCCATTCATGGCAGATATCTTGCTTGGAGGATATGATGAAAATGGTCCTTCATTATTTAATGTCGATATGTTTGGTTCAGTTGAAGAGAAATCATATGTTACAACTGGTAGCGGTTCTCCAGTAGCTTATGGTTTACTCGAAGAAGAATATAGAGAAGATCTTACTATTGAAGAAGCAAAACAAGTAGCTCTACGAGCTGTTAAAGCCGCAATTGTTAGAAACATTGGTACAGGCGATGGAATCAACATCGCAATTATGGACAAAGATGGTTTCCGTCTATTAACCGATGAACAAAAAAAAGCCGTCATCGAACTTTAGTGATTTAATGCAAAGAAAACAACAATCAAAAGAATTACCTCCTACTAGCCAGAATATAATGGCCACCATACTGCAAAGTATACCTAAAGAAGCGAGTGTTACTAAGATAGAATATGAAGGACCAAGAATTGCTCTTTATACAAACTCTCCTAGATATCTGATGGAAAATAATGATACCATTTCAAATCTTGTAAATATAATTAAAAAAAGAATTGTTGTCAGAACTGATGAATCTATTAGAAAACCTGAAGATGAAGCTAGAAAAATCTTAGCAGATTGTGTTCCAAAAGAAGCAAAGCTAGAAGGAACTATTTTTGATACAGCAACTGGTGAAGTATCAGTTGAAGCAAAAAGACCTTGGCTATTACAAAGGAATGCTAAAGAATTCAATCATGCAGAAGTTACTGAGAAAATAGGCTGGAGATTACGTATCAGAAAATCTACCACCATTCCTTCACGCACAATTCAAACAATTAATGCAACTCTAAAGCAAGCATCAATGGAAAGAAGCAAACAGCTTAAACAGGTAGGTGATGAAATTTTCAGACCTAGATTATCTCAAAGAACAGAGGTGTCACTTTATACTCTTGGTGGATTTGGCCAAGTAGGAAGATCCTCGCTATTATTATCAACTCCTGAAAGTAAGATCCTAATTGATTGTGGAATTAACCCTGGTGCACGATCTCCTATGGATGCATTTCCAAGATTGGATTCTCTAAACATAACATTAGATGAACTTGATGCAATAGTTATTGGACATGCACACTTGGATCATACTGGATTCTTGCCAACACTTTGTAAATATGGGTATAAAGGACCAATATATTGTACTGAGCCAACACTTCCAATGATGAATTTGATTCAGTTAGATGCAATCAAAGTAGCTTCTGCTCAAGGTAGAACTCCAATTTATTCAGAACGAGATGTAAAACAGATAATGAGACAAACAATTACTTTACCATATGGAACTGTAACTGATATTTCTCCTGATATCAAACTTGTACTTGCAAATGCAGGTCATATATTAGGCTCAGCTTTATGCCACTTCCATATTGGAAATGGTGATCATAATTTTGTTTATTCTGGTGATATTAAATTTGGAAAAAGTATTCTGTTTGAAGCTGCTAGTTGGAATTTCCCAAGAGTAGAAACATTATTGATCGAAAGTACATATGGTCTTAAAGAAGACATTCAACCAACTAGACAAGAAGTTGAATCTGCTTTCATTAATGCAGTAAACAACACTTTAGCAGATGGTGGTAAAGTTCTGATTCCAATTCCTGCTGTTGGACGTGCACAAGAAATTATGATGGTGATTGATCATTATATGAAATCTGGAGAAATGGTTGAAGCACCTGTATTTACAGAAGGGATGATCTCAGAAGCATCAGCAATACATGAATCATACCCAGAATATCTTGCAAGGGAATTAAAACAAAAGATTTTGGAAACTGATGATAATCCATTTGATTCAGAATATTTTACTAATATTGAACATGCCGATGCTAGGGAAGAACCTATGAGAGATAATTCTCCATGTATAATATTAGCAACATCTGGAATGCTTGAAGGTGGACCTGTTTTAGAATATTTCAAAAATATTGCACCTGATAAAAAGAACAAGGTTCTATTCGTTTCATATCAAGTAAACGGAACTTTAGGACGAAGAGTTCTAGATGGCTCAAAACAAGCAACTATGTTAGGTAAAGAAGGTAAAGTTGAAGTTGTTTCAATAAACTGTGGCGTAGAAAAATTAGATGGTTTCAGTGGTCACAGTGATTATAATCAGTTAATGTCATTTGTACAAAGACTAAGACCAAAACTTCGTCGTGTATTAGTTAATCATGGAGAACGTAAAAAATCAGAAAATCTTGCTATGAATATTAGACGAATGTATAAAGTTCCTGCACACTATCCACAAGTTCAAGAAGCTATAAAATTATTTTAGATCGTATTCTGGTTTCCAGATCTTTATACTAGATGGGGCAACAATAATTCTCTCTTCTCCCAATCTTGCAATTTCTGCATTAGCTGCTTTTGCAATAGAATACAATTCTTCTACTACTTTACGAAGTTGTTCCACATCTTTTTGTGCTAGTGGTGTAACTCTCAAAATCAAAATCATATCTTTTTTGATGTCTTCTTTAATAGAATGAACATCGCTAATATCTCGAATCGTTATAGCCTTCAGATATGTTGGATTTTCTTGTTTTTGCATCCTTGTTGAAAATGAGATCTACTTCCTCAAAAACTCTTCCTTCATTTACGCTGATTTTTAAAAAATTTCACGCCTACATTCTAAATTTAATGTAAGATTGTTCTTTTGCACATTCTGAACTAATTTCTTGTATTGAATCTCCATTTTTGACAGAAACAATACTATGTTTAGTTTCTGGTGCATCAGAATATCTTAGAGTTACAGCTGATGCAAATTGTATGTGGGATTTTGCATTCTTACCACGTAAAATTGAAACCGGTCCGACATAATCTTTAGCTTCAAGTAAAATATCTCCTGGCAAGGCTAATGCTTTTATCATTTCATTTTCATCTTTCTTTCTTCCAACAACAAATTTTGTTTCTTCATCCAATCTGAAATGTCTTCCAATTTTTAGTAAATCTATTTCATTGATTGACGGGGTTTCAACATGATCAAACAAATCTTTAGCTTTAATTCCAAATTGTGGTTCTGTTAACAAACAACCACCTCCTGCATTTGGAGGATTTTCAATTCCATATTCTTTAGCCATTTGCATTTGAGTCCTTCTTGTTCTACCTCTAATCATTCCAAGATTTTCTCTTTTAATCAAACCATCTTTTTCGGCATCAGTTGCTGGTAATAATCCTGCAGATAATGGTCTAACAATTTTTCCTTTCAAATTTGATTCCTTTTCAATAAGATGTAATGCTGGTTCATGTTGACTCATTGGACGTTGTCCTAAAACTTCTCCTGAAATAATAAATTCTGCACCGATCTCTTCCATGTGTTTTTTTGCTGCATCAAACATCATTGTTCTACAGTCAACACATGGATTAAATCCTGCCCCAATTCCATGTTTTGGATGTTTTAACATCTCAATATACTCATCACCAAGATAAACTGTTTTTAAATTCACATTAAGATCATCAGCTCTTTCTCTAATTTCAAATCCACATCCTCTTCCACAATCAAAATCACAAAAAGGAGTTTTAATTGCAACAGCTGAAACATCAAATCCTTGCTCTTGCATCATTCTTACTGCAAGTTGACTATCTAGTCCTCCAGATAGTAATGCGACTACTTTTTTCTTTTCTTTTTCTTCAGCCATTGCGATCTAATTCAATTTTCCATATACAAACTTTACATCATACATAAATTGAGAATTGTAGATGTTTCTTTATGAAGCAACGCAGAAAGAATCTTCTAAAACATGCTAAAAAAATTGATTGTGATACACTGGTTACATTTGAGCCTGAAAACCTGTTTTATATGACTGGATTTTGGGGTGAGGCAATTGGATTACTTGAAAAAAATGGAAAAACTACCATCATTGCTCCTGAACTAGAAGTTGAAAGAGCAAAAGAAGAATCTGAAGACTGTGATGTGATTACTGCTGAACGTGGTGAAGGTTTGATTTCATATTTGATTAAAAAAATTAAGAAAAATCAAGTATGTACAGATTGCCAAAATTATTCTACCATGATGTCTCTAAAAAAATCAATTCCAACAATAAAATCCTCCACTGAACCATTTTACAATTCACGTATCATAAAAGATGAAAAAGAAATACAAATTCTCAAAAAAGGATCAAAGATCATAGATGAAATGTTCCAAATCTGTTCAAAGAAGATGAAAGTAGGCCAAAAAGAATCTGAATTACAAACAATTCTCATGACATATGCAATGGAACAGGGAATGTTTGATACTGGATACAAATCTACACTTAACCCGCTAATTGTTGCTGGAGGTCCAAACGGTGCTCTTCCACATGCACAAGTAACTAGTAGAAAATTCAAAAAAGGTGATCTTGTAGTTACTGATCTTACATTAAGATACAAAGGATATGTTTCTGATGCAACAAGAACTTTTGCAATTGGAAAAATTTCCTCAGATGCAAATGAGGCATATGAAATTGTAAAAGAATCCCAAAGACTTGGACTAAAAGCTGTCAAACCAAATGTTGATTGTAAAGATGTAGATTCTGCATGTAGACAATACATTGAAGATCAAAATTATGGTAAATATTTTATACATTCAACAGGTCATGGAATTGGTTTAGAAGTACATGAATTACCAACAGTTTCTTACAGAAGTAATACAAAATTAAAAGAAAACATGGCAATTACTGTAGAACCAGGAATCTATATTCAAAATAAATTTGGAATTAGGATTGAGGATTCACTCATTGTAAAAGAGCAACCAATCATAATGCACAAATTTACCAAAGATTTAGTCACAGTTTAAGGCTAATCGTAATAGTTTACTAAATCAATAATGTGTTTTGCTTCTGAATTATTTGATGTAATTTCTTCTGAACTTGCATTAACATTCCAATCATAATTCATTTCTCCCTTATGAGATTTAAAATTAAAAATTATTTTATATTCTTCAGGGTTTAGCTTTGTTACAGTTAGATCTAATGTAGTTTTTTTATGATCAAAAATTTTCTCATCAGGATATTCCTCATTAATTTTATTCTCTAATGCCTCAAAGACAGTTAGTCCATCATTATTTGGACCATTATATTTCATCAAAATATCTACAATCTGTTGCTCTTCAGCTGAAAATTCTGGCAAACTTTTTTCCAAAGTTCCTTTTGTCATTTCAGGTATTACAAAAACTACCAACATTGCGATCAAAGCAAGATAAATTGGAGCTCTCTTTTTGAGAAATGATTTAAAATCATTCTTTTTTGGTTTGCTCTCTTCTTTCTTTTTCTTGTCTTTTGCCATTTCTCTTAATTTTCAGTATTTTGCAGTTAAAATTAAAACTTCCCAAGGAAATTTGATTGTTCCATCTCTTTTTGTGTATGGTTTTGTGTTATGCCTTACCATATCTCTGAGTTCTTTTCTCTGAGACTTTTCTAATTTGTCTAGTTTTTCTTTTACTGGCATTGCAATATATCTCAAATAATTTTTCCAATATTGCTCAAATGTACCAGGACTGTAGGGAAAATCATAATCATTTACTTTGATTTTTGAAAACCCTGCTTTTTTTATCTCATCTTTGAGTTGTTTTTTTGTTCCAAATCTATCAAAATCTGGAGTACCTGGAGGCACATAATCTGGAATAAACTGAGTTACTGCCTCAAAAATACAATCGAAATATGGCACTCTATTAGGATGCCCATGAACTGAAATGCCTAATTTTCCATCTTTTTTGAGGCTATTTTTCATGTTTTTTAGAGCCTTTTGAGAATTTGGAAAAAAAAACAGTGCATATTGACATGTTATAACATCAAATTTTTCTTTGAATGAAAAATTTTCTGCATCAGCATTTACAAACAAGAGATTTTGAGATTTTTCATTCCATTTTTTTGCAATCTTTATTGCATTAGTTGATGTATCTGCACCAATAACATACCCTACTTTTCCTACCTTTTGTTTTAATAACTTAGTAACAACACCTGTTCCACTTGCAACATCCAAAACGTGATCACCTTTTTTGATTTCAAGTAATGAAACTAGTTTTTTTGTACTTTGAAATGGACCTTTACTAGCTGTAGCCCATCTTTTATGATATCGTGGAGCAACCTCATTCCAAATTTTCATATTTCGTTTTTTGTATTCAGATGATTTTATTCTCAATCTTCTCTAAATTCCTTTAAATCTGATTTTAATGTTCTTCCGGTCTCATGATAATATCTATGTTCTATCTCTTTGAGTTTTTCAGATAGTTTGATACTATCTGTATTTTTCTTTTTTTGTTTGATGATAGTCTCTTTGTATTGTGAAATTAATTTTCTAATATCAGAATTTTTCATTTTATTTTCATTTCAATTTCTTTTCTGATAAACTTTACAATTTTTTCTTTTTTCTTCCAACCAGATGCAATAACTTTTTTTCTATCTACAAAAAATACTTGGTTATAATTTGTGTTTTTTTGATATTTTTTACCTATATCATTTGCAATAATAATATCTGCACCAGAATCTTTCATCTTTTTTTGTGCAGATTTGATTAACGCATTTTTTGTTAGATTAGTTTCTGCTTTGAATCCAATCAGGAGTGTATCTTTTTGTAATTTCTTTACCTGATCAATGATTTTTGGAGCCTTTTTGAGCCTGATTACAAGTGATTCTTTGTCGCTTTTTATCTTAGATTTTGATGTGTTTTGAGGTGTATAATCTGAAGCTGCTGCTGCCATAATTACAATATCATATTTTTTCTTTAATTCTTTTTTTGTTTCATCAAGCATTTCTTTGTTTGTTGTAACATTAATTATTTTGACACCTGATGGTGGTTTTTCATTTGCAGGGCCATAGATTAGAGTCACTTTAGCTCCTGCAGAAACTAATTCAGATGCCAAAAGGGATCCTGTTTTTCCAGAACTCAAATTTGTAATAATTCTAACAGGATCAATGTATTCTATTGTAGGCCCTGCAGTCATTAACACTTTTTTATTTTTTAATGCAGATGAAAATCCAAATTTATTTAAGACAAAATCTAAAACGTCTTCAGGTTCAGGAGATTTTGCTTTACCTTCTATCATTTTAGGCGAAAGAAATTCAATTTTGTTTTTTAAAAATTTTATATTCTTTTTTACTGCAGAATTTTCATACATTGATGCATGCATTGCAAGACACATCAAAATAGGAATTTTTGAACCAAATCCTACTGTAAGTACTGTTGATACTGGTGTATCATCAATTCCATTGGCCAATTTTCCTAGTGTATTTGCAGTTGCAGGATATACTATTATCAAATCTGATTGATTGTAATCTGCTAATCTTATGTGTTCTAATTCTCCTGTAAGTTTTGTTATCACTTCGTTACCTGTTGCCCATTTAAAATATTCTGGCTGAACTAATTTTGTAACTGCATTACTTGTCACACATTTTACATCTGCACCATGTCTCATTAGTAATCTTGCTAGTTCAATTGCTTTGTATGCAGCAACACTTCCTGCTACACAAAGTACAATACGTTTTCCAGATAATTCCACTCCATGTGAACTGACAATGTCTAATGACGGATGATCTTTTTTCTTTATTTTCGTTTTAACTACCAATTTGTTCACGTAATTTCTTTAATTCCTCATCATTCATAGAAAATGAATTTTCTTTAGTAGGAAATTGCCCTGATTGTACATCTTTTTTATAATCTTCAAGTGATCTTACAATATCTTCAGATAAATTCATGTATCTTTTAGCAAACTTTGGTTTAATTTTATCATACATGCCTAGCAAATCTTGAACAACTAATACCTGTCCATCACAATTTACTCCTGAGCCAATTCCTATAACTGGTACATTTACTGTTTCAGAAATTATTTGAGCAACTTCATGACTAACCATTTCTATTGTAATGCTGAAAACTCCTGCTTGTTCAAGTTCTTTTGCATCTTCAATTAACCTCATCGCAGTTTCTTTGGTTTTTCCCTGAACCTTGTAACCTTCTGAAAGCATTGTAGTCTGAGGTTGTAATCCAATATGACCCATTACAGGAATTCCGACATCTACAATTGCACTAATTGTTTCAGTCATTATTGAACCGCCTTCAAGTTTTACTGCATCTGCTCCTGCTTTAATCAATCTTCCAGAATTGTTAATTGCGTCTTCAATACTTGCTTGATATGACATGAATGGTAAATCAGATACCAATAAGGAATTTTTTCTTGCTCTACTCACAGCTTCTGTAAACATGCACATTTGATCCATAGTTACTGGAATTGTATTTTCATATCCTAGCATCACCATTCCAGCACTATCTCCAACTAACAACACATCAATTCCTGATTTATCGCATAATGAAGCTAAAGTATAATCATAACTTGTAATTACCGAAATTTTCTTTTTCTCTTTTTTCATATTGATGATATCTTGAATAGTTTTATGCAATTTTGGCTCTCCTTGATAAATTATTTTTTATTTGTATGACATTATTCCTAAGATTTTTTTTATTGTCAAAATTCTTAATAATTTTTAGAAGTGTTTTTTGATTCTCTTTTGATAATTTTTTTGATTCTGCTATTAACAAATCAATTGCGCGTGTTACGTTATCTACAATTGTAATGTTGGCAGTTTCTGAAGTTCTAGAAAGGGGATTTAGATCAAATGTGATGACTGTTTTTCCTGCTTTTCTAAGTGCCATTGTTCTATCCCCATCTTCTAATGGAACTACCACTACATCTGCTACAAAAATACCATCCTTATCTACAATTCTTCTTGCTGAATCAATGCCTGGAAGTTTCTTTGATGAAGTAATTTTTGAGCCTAACACTTCTTTTGCACCGTTTTTTTTGAGAGTTTTGATAATTGCTTGTTTTCTTTTTTCATTTGTATAAAATAGATTTACTTCTAATTTTGCTTTAACTTGTTTAGATAGTCTTACAATTTCTTTTGGACATAATGCTGCTATATTTCCATTTACAGAGATGACCGGCATTTTTGCTATTAGTAATTGTGCTGCAGCAGCTCTAATAGCTTGTAATGCAGCTTTACCTGTTTTCTCTCCTAAAAGATAATCAAAGGCTTCTCCTCTCCCTTGAGCCAAAAGACCTTCTTTTGCAACTAATCCATTATCAAACCCATCAACGAGCTTTTCACGAATTAATAATGATTTAGCTCTTGGATGAGATTTAGGAATTAAAGACATAATTTCTGATTAATTGTTTAGAACTCTTGCTCCATTACGATCTAATTCTGATTTAATAATTATTCCATCAGGATATTTCTCTAATATTTTTAAAACCTTGGTTTCAATTTTTTGTGGAATCATTGAAAAAATTGTTTCACCAAAAAGTGCAATTCCACATTTGATATTATTTTCAGATAATTCTTTAACTATCTTTTGCATTCTTGGAGTCATGATATCTACATATTTTGCAAATTCTAATGACATGTCTTGAAAATGTTCATAATTTTTTGATTCTAATAATCTGTTTACCATTTTTCCTCCCAGTCCATTGATTTGAGATAATCGTTCTTTGATGAATTTATTTGTAGATATTGGAGAAAAACAAATCATGATAACAGAAATTTTATCTGTAGCGATTTTTTCGACTTGACCTATTCCTGGTGCACCTGGTTTTACACGAATTTCAAATCCACCATGATATGATGCTAAAACATCCCCTAATCCAGTTTTACAACTTACCTCTGCATTATGAGCAATTTGTCCTATGGTTGTTTTATCTAATTTTGTATTAAGTGCTTTATCTAATGCAAATGACAATGATAATGCAACTGCACTGCTAGATCCTAAACCGAATCCTACTGGAATTGATATTTCATGTTTAATATCAAAAAACTTTGTTGAAAATTCTCCTAATTTTAAAAACTCATTTAATACATATTCTGAAACATCTGTCTTGTCTGCCTGATATCCTTTTGTTGTGATTTCAAAATTTGATTCTTGATTTTCTATTTCTTGAACATTAACTGTAGTAGTAACTCCCTCTTTAATTGAAAATCCTGCTCCCATAGAACCCAAATTCTCTAAATCCCCCTGCTCATCTTCCAAATGTGCTTTGAAAAAACCTGTGATATGTGCAGGACAAAATGCTGTTGCTTCCATTGATCTGAGTTTAAATTTTACACAAAATATAAGAATATGGCTTAAATTAATTATATTAGTATAAATTGACTAAATTCATTCGACGCCTACAAAGAATTGGAAGTAGTATCTTAGTTTCTTTACCTAAGGAATGGGTAGATGCAAACAATTTGGATAAAAGCAGTCAAGTTGAAATTGAAACTGGTCAAGACAGTATTTCAATCTCTGCAAACAAAGAAACTAGACCTACAAAAGAACTTGTAATCTCGTATCCATTACCTAAAGAAGAAAATATTGTAGCTAATATCACAGGGGCTTATCTTTTGGGATATGATGTTATAGTAATTAATTCAAAATCAATTATTCCTGGTAAAGACAGAGAAGAGATCCGTAATTCTATGAGACGTTTGGTTGGCATGGAAATAATTGAAGAGGATGCATCTCATATTAACATGCAGTTTCTTTTGGATGCAACAACTCTTAATCCAGCAAAAATTCTAAAACGAATGAGCTCTATAGCACTAGGAATGTATGATGATGTATTAAATGGATTAATTTCAGATGATAAATCAAATTTACAAACATTATCAAAACGTGATGTTGAAGTAAATAGACAATATTTTCTACTTGTACGTTTAATTCGAAGTACTTTAGTTGATAAGAGATTATCCAATGTATTTAATTTAGAAAATATTGATGTATTAGATTATAGAGTTGCAGCAAATGTCCTTGAAAATGCTGGTGATTCTATTGTAGAGTTATCTGAGTTTATTTTCAATTTTTCTTTATCAGAAGAATATTCAAAAAAAATCTATGATGTAGTAATAGATTTCAATAAAGTTGCTGAAAAATCCATTATTGCATTTACAAAACCAGATAGATTATTGGCTATCGAAGCTATATCTATGCATAAACAATATGAAGAAAAACTTAGTTTATTACGAACTTCATTAGGAAATAAAAAACAAATCCCATTAGATTTTCTAGATTTGATATATATGTTTGAAAGAATTGCACAGTCTTGGGCAGATGTTGCCGATCTTGTACAACCTATTTACAATAAATAATTAGTATAATTTTTTCTTTGCAGCATATGCTAAAATCGCACATATTGTTTTTGAATCTTGAATTTTACCTGACTTTATCATTGACAGGGCTTTTTTGAAATCCATTTTTACTACTGATAAAATTTCATCCTCATCAAGTTTTAAATCCGATATTTTTTTTAATCCTGAGGCTACGAAGCAATGAATAATCTCGGCATTATACCCAATTGAGGGATAATATGTAATGAGAGGAGTCATTTTTTTTGCTCTATATCCTGTTTCTTCTTCTAATTCTCTAAATGCACATTTTATTGGCTCTTCTTTTTTCTCTAATGTTCCTGCAGGAATTTCTAAAACATAACCATGTGGATATCTGTGTTGTTTTACTAGTATTACTTTTTTTTCTTCATCAAAAGCTAGCATTGCTGCAGCACCTCTATGTTTGATATATTCTCGTTTAACTTTTCTACCTTCTATTTTTCCATCATAAACACTAAGACCTAATATTTTTCCTTCATAGATCTTTGTTTCTTTCATATAGTATGCTGAAAATTGTTATTATTTAATTTGTTTGATATGTTAAATGTAATTTTGGAGATTTTCTAAAATTATTAATAGCTTCTTCAATCCATTTTACATAAAATGAAATCTTTTTCGGAATGAACAAATCAGCTGATTTTATATTTTGAATATTCCTTACTTTTTGTGTTAATTCATCCATTTTGTAAATATTATTACTATACATAAACAGAACAATTTGATTTTTTGCTACAAAGGGAATTTGCAAGTATGATTCAGAAAATGAATTATTGAGATTTTCTAAAGTTTCTTTAAGGTCTCCTTCTATCCATGTTAATATGGCATGAGGAATAAAATCTTCAATTTTTTTAGGGTCATAAACTAATGTGAATTGAATTCCATCATTTCCATGCAATTTTTCAATACATCTTGTTATTGTTTTTGTTGACATTCCTGTATTTCTTGCAATTTGTTCTATTCTTTGTCTAGGATCTTTGATTAGCTCTTCTAAAATCTCTAAATCTGTTTTTGTAAGATTTGAATCATATCCTGGATTCTCTGCTTCAAAAATTGATAAAACTCTAACATCTTTCATTAATTTTTTTGCTAACTCTATTTTTTGTTCCATGTTCTCTTTTACAGAAATGCCACAAACCGTTATTCCTCCAACACATGGAACAACAAAATACGGTTCTCCTACAAGACTAGCTTGCTCTAAAATTTCTTTTGTATTTTCACCTGATACAACAAAGTACAAGACACCATAACCCAAAACAGGAGGTTCAACTTTGATGAAAAATTCTTCAATAATCTTCTTTGCCTGCATTTTTCTAATTCTGGCTCTTACTGCTCCTCCGGAAATTCCTAATTCTATGCCTATTTGCCTGTCTGATTCTCTACAATTATTTAATAATCTAGTGAAGATTTTCATATCTAAATTGTCCATTTTATCACCTATAATGACTCCTATGACTATAAAAATTACTAATATGATATAAAATTGTCTATACTGTTAGCACTATACATAATAGACATTAAATATTAGACTATTTGACTTATTTTATGGATTACCGATTAAAACTAGCAAAACGAATGCTCTTCAATAAAAAAGGCAGTTTGATTGGGGCTGTATTAGCGGTAACAATTGGAATTTTAGTTATTCATGTAAACTTTGTAATTTTTCAAGGATTGTTTGATGCAATAGTTAGAGACATCAGTGATTATAGAAATGGTGATATTCTTGTAACTGACGAAGCTGACTTCATAGATAAATCCGATTTGTCAATTGTAAACTGGTTTGAAAGAATTCCATATGTTGATGCGGCGACACCTCGGCTTTCATCGACGGCTGAAATGAATATGACTAAAAACGGGAAATTAATCGAAGAAACAAGAATTCCAATAGTTGGAGTTGATCCATTTCGTGATATATTAGCATCAACTGTACATGAAACAGTTTCTGAAGGAAGTTATGTATTTTCAAGAAATTCAATTGTTTTAGGAACCTCTGTAGCAGAAGATCTTGGAGGAGCTCAAGTTGGAGATAGTGTCAAAGTTCTTGTAGTTGATAGATGGGGACAAGATCAAATTAGGAGATTCACTGTTTCTGGAATTGCTAAATCTCCTGGAGGTCAAGGATTTGATTACACTGCAGTTGTACATATTGATACTTTACGTGATATGATGAATAGACATGGGGACACAGGTTCATTTATGGTAAAACTAAATGATCCTTCTAAAGCATTTGAGGTAAAAGAATTCTTTTTACGTTCATTTCCAAATGATGATTTTCTTGCAGAAACAATAGAAGAATCAGCAGAACAACAGCTTGCTGGTTTCAGATCTGGAATTGCAATGATTAACATGATTGGATATTTTGGAATGATGTCATCTGCATTTGCAATTGTAACAATTCAGATGATGTTAGTTAATGGAAAAACAAAAGAAATTGGTGTAATGAGAGCAATCGGGGCTAAAAGAAAAGACATTCTAATTATCTTTATTTTTCAAGGTATGATAATCGGAGCAATCGGAGCTGGAGTAGGAACAGCTGCAGGTTTAGGTTATACTGTATATGCAAAAGAGACAAAGATGTCATTTAACAATAGTCTGCCTCTAGAAGTTAGTTACAATTGGGAAAAAATCATCCAAACTGCCTTAACTTCATTTGCTTTAGCCATCATTGCATCACTATATCCGTCGTATAGAGCTACAAAGTTGTTACCTGTGGAGGCGATGAGAACTGTCTAGTGTACTTGAGGTAAATAATCTCAGTAAAATTTACGGAGAAGGTGATAATCAAGTAAAAGCTCTTGATAATGTTTCATTTACAATTAAACAAGGAGAATTTGTATTAATTGTTGGAAGTTCTGGTTCTGGTAAATCCACGTTACTAAACATGATTGGATTATTAGATTCTCCAAGTAATGGAGAAATTTTCATTGATGGAACAAACACCACATCACTTGGAGATGATCAAATTTCTTCATTTAGAAATAAAAAATTAGGATTTATTTTTCAATTTTCTAATTTACTTACTGATCTTTCAGTTTTAGAAAATGTATTACTACCAATCCAGATTGCAGGTTCAAGTAGCACTGCTGAAAAAGATGCTAGAGATTTGTTAAAAGCAGTTGGACTAGAAGACCAAATCAACAAACGTGCAAATAAAATATCTGGGGGTCAAGCTCAAAGAGTTGCTATTGCAAGAGGATTAATCAATAAACCCTCTATAATATTAGCAGATGAACCAACTGGCAATCTTGATTCAATAACCTCTCAAACTATAGTAGAATTAATGAAATCAATGGCAAAAAAACTCAATCAAACATTCATTATCGTTACACACGATAGAGAACATTTTGGTAATGTTGACAGAGTAATTACAATTAAAGATGGTAAAGCATTTGAGGGTGATCAACCATCAGAAATGGAGATTGTTACAAAATGAGTTCTAAAATTATTTTATTATTATTTTTAATTGGACTTTTACCACTTGTTTTTGATAATTCTTTTGCACAAATTACCTCTGGAGGATTTGGTCAATCTCCATTTGAAAGAGATTTCGGTGATGTCAAATTTTTAGATGCGTACTTTGGTACAATCAATGAAAAAATTGAAGTTGAAGCAGGAGATGAAAATGTTCCGTTTACTGTAGTATTGGCAAATGTTGGAACTCAGGATATTACGGGAATTAGAGGTCAGTTATCTTTACCTATGGGTTTTTCCGCATCTGATGGTCCTAGATCAATTATTCGTGCTGACAGTGATTCAAATTCATTGGCTGGAGAAAATTTTCACATCACATTTTTTGTGAATATTGATAACAATGTTAAGATACAACAATATCCAGGAACTGTAAAAGTTGATTATTCTAGATTAAGAGAATCTGGAGTCAGAACAGCATTTGCTGATTTTGATTTTAAGGTCACTGGAGATAGTGTGATAAATGTTAAAGCACAAGAACCTTTTCTTACATCTTTAACAACAAATAATGTTGTTATTGAGATTGCTAATGATGGAACTGCACCAATCTCTAGTGTAGATATTGTTGCAACAAATACATCTACAGAATTGGCATCTACTTCATCATCAACAACTAATGTTGAAAATGTTGTAATTTTAGAATCAAGCTGGGATATTGGAAATATTAATCCAAAATCATCAAGATATCTTACTGCAACCGTATACGTTCCTGAAACACTAAAGGGTGATACATTAAGAATACCATTATCTATTTCATATTATAATGCACATGGAGATCTTCAAACAATTTCAAAAATTGTTGATTTTTACATCAAAGGACTAATTGATTTAACAATTTTCAATGTTGAAGTGATCGAATTATCTGGTACACAAATGGTGGTTGGAGAAATTATTAATGAAGGAAATGAAGATGGATTATTTGGTTTTGTCTCTATCAAACCAAAAGGCGATTCTAATATTAAACAAAGTACTCAATTCATTGATGAAATTGAAGTTGATGCACCTGTACCATTTAATGTTCCAATCGAATTTGACGGTCAACCAAGATATGGGGAACATGAGATTACAATTACAGTTAGATACAAAGATAGTACTAGAGATGAGATATTTCTAACTCAAGATCAAACAATAAATGTTCTCAAGCCATCAAATGATGATGAAAATGAAACTAATCCTGCAATAATCGTAATTCCAATTATTTTGATAGTAGGAATCACAATTTACATAATTCGCAGGCGTAAAAAAACTGCAATTAAGGCAAGTTAAGAATATAATTTGAATCTAAAATGGAGAAATAAGGAATAACAAAATTGAGATTAACCATTATTGTTCTCATTGTAGTTTTGTCTGTAGGCAGTACAATAATTTCTCTAGGGTTTCTAACATCTCAAAAATACATTGACGTTCCTGAAATTTCTAATCAATATGAAAAATTAGAAAAGTACAAGAACGAACTGGAAAAAATCAATCAACATAATCAACAAGTACTAAAAGATCTTGAAGAACAAATAAAAAATTCTGACGATGTTCATCTTGATCAGATTAATACAGAAATCAAAATAATAAAACAAGTAATTAAAGAAAATAAAGAAGAACTTGAACAAGTAATTGCGAAATTGTCTCAAATGGAATCTGATCCATAATAATTCTAATTTCCATTTTTGGGAAATTTACATCATAATTATATCATATCTTAAGGGAATATTATTGGGTATGGCAAAGGGCATCTTTCTATTTCTAGCGGGTAGTATTGTAGGATTTATCACTACACCTTTACTGTAATTGCAACAAGTAATCTTCCTAAATTCATATAGTTACTAACAATGTCATTGTTGTTGGAAATACATCAAAAATTAACAATTGTTGGATTAGTTTTGTTGGTTGTAACTTTTTTGATTAATTACTATCATCAAGAAAATCATCCTGGCATCGGGTTTAATTATGCATATGTTCCAGGAATTGTAATGCTAATTGCATTTTCAATTAGTTTTATAATGTTTACAAAAAACCAACTAAAATAATTTTGATTTATAATTATTAGACAATAAATGAATACAAAAATTCTCTTTCTAATTTTTATCTAAAAATTATATTTTCTAAAAAAGACATGCAGAAATCGGTAAGACCATACTAGTTTACAAAATACTTTTCTTATAATCAAAACATGATCTGTTTTTGGCTTTGCACTGTTGCTAGTGGCTGCCGTAGAATTATAAGCAATTACTTGATCATGCGATCATGCCTGGAGATGAGATTGAAGTTCCAAAGGAATTACGTGAATTTATGCTAGAAGATGCTGAAGAAACATTCCTTGGACAAAAAAATGGTGCAAAAAAACAATACCGTTATGGAAATTTACACATTAGAGAATATGATGATAAATTCTTAATTCATAATGACAAAATAGATCCTAGAAAAGATCCAATAGGCCATTTGGTTTATGATGCACCTGAAGTTTTGGTTGGTTTAGCATGTGCAATCTTTGGAGGTTCAGAAATTACAAAAAAAATAATGAATAAAGATTCAAAAAAATTTACTGTTACTTCTGGATTACTTTCATCAATGATTTCCGGATATGTAGGATATCTAGCTACTAAAAAAATTAAAAATTATTTGGAGTAAATATCATGTCAACTATTAGAACCGTCCAAGTGCTCATTAAACTTTTGCCGTCTATTATTGCATTACGTAAAGATAGAAAGAAATGGATTAATCAAGAAAAAAATCAAATAGATTCAGAACAATTTAGAAAAAATGCTCGTAAGATCCTTACTACCTTTATCTCACTAGGCCCTGTCTACATAAAACTTGGACAATGGCTTTCTTCAAGAGCGGATATTTTACCTCAACCATACTTGGAAGAGCTTTCAAAACTTCAAGACAGTGTGCCTTCTGTTCCATTTGATCAAGTAAAACCCATCATTGAAAAAGAACTTGGCCCAATTGATAAAAAATTTGATGAAATTGATCCTAATTCTATCTCAGGTGCTTCGTTAGGACAAGTTTATCGTGGCTCTGTTTCTGGCCAACAAATCGTTGTAAAAGTAAAAAGACCTGGGATAGAAAAAATTGTAGTAAAAGATCTTAGTGTTTTGAAAAAAGTTCTTCCACTAGCATTAAGATTTGTTGATCCAAATTTACGCTATTCTGCAAAAGCAATGCTTTCTCAATTCATTGAAACAATACACGAAGAAATGGATTACACTAATGAATTACAGAACCTAAAAACAATCAAAAATGATATGGCAAATTCAGATAAAGTTGTTATACCATCTGTATATGATAATTTATCTTCAAAAAATGTACTCACAATGGAGTATTTGCCAGGAATTAAGGTAACAAACGTACAAGCTCTTGATGAGAAGGGTATCGATAGAGAACAACTAGTCATAGATGTTCACAAGATCTTTTTTACAATGCTTCTCAAACATTCTGTTTTTCATGCTGATCCTCACCCTGGTAACATTTCAGTTACTGATGATGGAAAACTCATTTTATATGATTATGGAATGGTGGGAAGAATAAATAATGAAACAAGATTCAAACTAATTCGACTTTATCTTGCACTAGTCGAAAGAAATCCTCCAAGAGTAGTAAATGCCATGAATGAACTTTCAATGCTTACTCCTGGATACAATAGAACTGTAATCGAAAAGGGAATTGAACTTTCAATACGTGCAATGCATGGAAATAAACCTGATGAAATGGAAGTGCAAAGTTTGATGGAACTTGCAAACCAAACCATGAGCAAATTTCCATTTGTGTTGCCCAAAAATTTAGCGCTATATATGAGAATGGCATCAATCATTGAAGGAATTTACAAAACACATGACGTTGATTTTAAATTTGTTAAAGTTTTAAAAAATATTCTTGAAGAAGAAAATCTTATTCCACAAGCATATGTACAAGAATTAAAAATATCATTTGAAAATTTTTCAAAATCTATTGATTCTGCAATTCGTTTAGGACCTGAGATGCAAAAATTAATGGATGAAGCTCAAATTTTTATGAAAAAAAGAAAACCAATGGTTTTACTAAGTGGAAGCATATTTGCATCTGCAATATTTATGGGATCTGTATTTTTGTATCAATCAAATGAATCTCTTGGAATTATTGGAATGATTAGTTCTGGTATTGTAATGGTAACTTCAGGATTGTTTAAAAAATACTAAATTACTCTATAGTGATATCTTTTCCTTTTTTTATTACAGGGATAATTAGTGTTAGAATGCCATTTTCGTATTTTGCAGATTCAATTTTCTCTTCACCTTGTTTAATTTCAATTGGGAGCCTGATTTTTTTATCAATTATGTTTGGTCTTTGATTTGAAATCAGAGATTCAGATTCTTTTTCATCAATAATCTTTTTGGCGTTGATAGATAAAATATCTCCACATAAAGATAATTCAATATCTTTTTTGGCAAATCCTGGAATATCAATAACAATTTTTAGATTATCTGCATTAAGATACATGTCAATTGGAGGTAAAACAAATTCATAGAATTCTCTTGATTTGTTTCCAATTTCTTTGATTACCTCTTTTACCAGTCCCATTTTGTGTTACATGCTCAATTTTTAGATATAAACTTTGATAGATTTTTAATCAATTAATTTCCCAGTTTTGTTAACTTATGATTATTGTAATTGAAGGAGGAGATCAGGCAGGAAAATTAACACAATCAACACTGTTGGAAAAAACATTGAAAAAACAAAAGATCAAAACCAAACTATTTCATTTTCCAGATTATGATACTCCAATAGGCAAAGAAATTCGAAAATATTTAGACGGAAAACGAAAATTTCCACCACAAGTAATTCACTGTCTTTTGGCAGCAAATAGATGGGAAAAACTAGATGAAATTTTAGAAGCCAAAGAAAAAAATTCTGTTTTGATTATGAATAGATATTATCATTCTAATTTGGTATATGGTTTAGCAAATGGTTTAAAACAAAAATGGCTTGAAAATCTTGATCATGGTCTACCAAAAGCTGATCTTGTAGTATTACTTGACGTTACACAAAAAGAATCTTTTTCAAGATCACCTAGGAATGAAAAGGGAAAAATTATGAAAAGAGACAAATTTGAGAAAAATGAACAATTTTCAAGGAAAATATCCCAAATCTATCGTACTACTGCAAAGAAAAAGCATTGGAAAATTATCGATGCATCAAAATCTAAACTTGAAATTCATGAAGAAATACTAAAGACATTTTCAAAGAAACTTGGGATATGAAAAAAAATTACCTTGACATCATAGATCCAATACATGACTTTATTCGTGTATATGATTACGAACTTCCCATTATTGACAGTCCTATTTTTCAAAGATTAAGACGAATAAAACAGCTTTCTGGTGCCCATTTGACTTATCCTGCAGCTCAGCATAGTAGATTTGAACATTCTCTTGGAGTGATGCATATTGCTAGTCAAGCTGGATTTGCATTAAATGAAAAAGGATTTCTAAATTCAGATGATGTTCAAATGTTACGTCTTGCAGGATTGTTGCATGATATTGGTCATGGACCTTTTTCTCATCTGTTCGAAGAAGTAATTCAAGAAAAAAAAATTTCACATGAAGATTATGGAAAAAAAATTATTTTAAATTCTGAGATTGGTGATGTTTTATCAAAAACTGGATTTGACAAAAAATTAATCACAAAAATCGCATTTGGAGAATCAAAATTTCAATATCTTAATGAAATTGTTTCAGGTGCTCTGAGTGCAGACATGATGGATTATTTACTAAGAGATGGTTATTTTACAGGGGCTGAACATGCAAAAGTAGATCATAAAAGAATAACACAATCACTTGATGTTTACAAGAAAAAACTTGCTTTGGAGCGTTCAGCATTATACTCTTTTGAATCAATGATGCATTCCAGATACCAAATGTTCAAAGCAGTATATTTTCATAAAACTGTACGTGCAGCAGAAGTTATGCTCATTCAGGCACTAAGACTATCTGATGATGAATTTGGTTTTACATCTTTTAACCTAAATGAATTTGTGAAACTAACTGATGAATTTGTCCTGTCATCTCTAATTTCCTCAAAATCTACTAAACTAAAACGAGCGAGGCAATTAGCTGAAGATTATCAAAATAGAAAATTACTAAAATGTGTATTTGAGAGAATACTTACAAGTCAGACAAATTTGAAAAAAACTCGTACCGATGAACTTAGAATCGAACTTTCCAAGAAATCTAAAATCAATGAAGATGAAATTTTTGTAGATAGTTCTGTTACTCCATCTATTCCACTTGCACCATCAAAAAATGAGTCAAAATCAATAGTTTTAACTTCTAACGAAGATGGAAAATCATCTGCACAAGAGATGCCAATTTCTAAAATACCTGTAGTTTCAGCTATTTCTGGCTTTATGAACATACTTAGAATCTATACACATCAAAAAAACAGAAAAAAAGTTGAAATTGCCGCAAAATCAATCATTGGTGATCTAAAATGAAAAAACGAATTGTCATCAAATTATCAGGAAGAGTTTTTGGCATGGATAATGTCAAATCTCTAAAAGACTATGCAGCATTTCTAGTAAAAATCAGCAAGATTTGTCAACCTATTGTTATTGCTGGTGGAGGTACAATTGCACGACATTATATTTCTCATGCAAGATCTTCTGGTGCTGATGAATCCACACTTGATGAATTGGGAATTGAAATTTCAAGACTAAATGCAAAATTGTTGATTTATGCACTAAAAAACAAGGCATACTCACATCCCCCAACCACTTTGCAAGAAGTAAAACACGCAGTAGATGATGGATTAATTGTTGTTACAGGAGGTCTACATCCAGGTCAAAGTACAAATGGTACTGCTGCATTGATTGCAGAAAAAGTACAAGCTGAACAATTTCTTAATGCCACTGATGTTGATGGAGTTTATGATAAGGATCCAAATAAATTCAAAAATGCCAAAAAATTCAAACGAATCGAAATGAAAAATTTGAAAAATATGTTAGTCCATGAAGATTCTGTGGCTGGTGGTTATGATCTGATGGATATTGTCGCTCTAAAAATTATTGAACGTTCTAAAATTAAAACACGCATTTTAAAAGCTAATACAAAAACTATTGAAAAGGCAATAAAGGGTAGCGATGTGGGAACCGAAATTATTCTCTCTTCAAAATAATTATTCTATATCGTTCTGAATAGTAGGTCTTGTTTCTGACCATATCTGAATCTCTTTTTCAGGATATTCCAAAATTCCAGTTTCTCTGAGCTTCTTGTAAATTGATATGGCTTCTTCTTTCTCAACAGCCTTGGACTGAGCTTTTGTAAAACCATCTTTATCAACAATCACTGCAACATGACCATCTGGAGAACTAATCACTGCAGCAAACTCTTCTTCTCCTACTGGATGAAATTTACCATCGATCTTTTTAGTTGTCAAAGTAAGCATACCAAATCCAGCAACTTCGAACATTTTCATCTGTGATTTACTTGCTCTTTGTTTTCCTTGCTGTACTGCTTGAAAATATTGCACAATTTTTTCAATCGGGAATGGTATAATAACTATCTCAACATTTAAGATATCAAGAGGTTATGCAAACACTATGAATCCTAAAATTTTTGTTGGTGCTGCAGTTGCTGGATTAGCTTTAATTTTAGGTGGGATTCTTTTATCAGGTCCTACAATCATGATATCTTCACAGGAAGGAAATACTGAAATTCAAAATATGCCTCAAGTAAAACCTCTTCAGATTGAATTAGAAGATATCTCAATATCAAAAATATCTGAGCGATCAGTTACCATTGACTTAGCATTCAAACTCTCTAATCCAAATCCTAGAGCAATGATTGTACAAACTATGGATTATCAATTATTTGAAACAGGTTATTCAGAAACTGAGCAGATCACTGGTGGTCAGATTGGTAGCAGGCCTCAAGGAATGGTTGAGTTTGGTTCAAATTATTATACTCTGCTTGGAGAAAATTCAATAATTCTAAGAGATTCTCAGACAATCAAAAATTCTGGAAATACTGCTGATTTATGGGAAGCATTTGAAGACGATACCAATACCTGGAGAGTTTCAGGTGATGTATTTTACAATCTCAGTTCAATGACTAGCGGTCAAGAAAACGAACTTCATTTTGAATTTACAAAATAATCTTAATGTATCATAATATTTTAAAATTATGATAATATGTTTTTAGAGAAAAAATATTGGCAAAGTTATAAAAGCCCGTTTCATTGTTTTTTATCAAATGGCAGAAGCAGGTATGGCCGCATATGGCGCAGCAGCAGGAGTCGCAATTGCACTTGCAGTAGTGTGTTTCGCTCTTCGTGGTAAAGGACATCCAGAACCACTAGATTAAACAAAGGAATTTTTCCTTTACAACATTTTTCTGATTTTTCTAATCTTTCTTGCCAAATCCTAGCATTTCTGCAAGATCTAATTGTTTAGTATTTTTCTTCTTCATGAAACATCTTTCATAATATTGACATTCAGAGCATTCGGTAGAAGGTTCTAAGATGGGCGTCTTTTGTTCTTTGAGAAGATCATTTAGAACCCTGACTCTTCTAATCACCTCTTCAAACATTTTTTTATTTCGTGAGATTGAAAATGTTGTCTCTTTTCGATCTCCAGTGATGTAAACAATAATTCCATCTGGTTTATCATAAATCCACATACATGCATTAAGATAAAGAACATCATTTGATTGAGGATTTTCTAACTCATTTGTAGCTCCTCTGAACAAGAAAATTGAATCATCAATTAACATGTCAACTTGACCTTTCAGTTTGATATCATCTATGGCAAATTCTTTTGGCTCACTTCCATACTGTAACTTTCTCAGTAATCCTGATAGAAGCTCATTAAATCCCCTTCTTTGAACCTCTTGAGGATCAATTCTATCATAGTATGAACGTCTTAGACACTTGACAACCTCATGCAGATGTATAGTCTGAATATCTGCTGCATCAATATCAATTTCTAATTCTTTTCCAATGGAATCTAATGCATTTTCAACAATACTTCGAAAATCTCTATCTCCCATCATGATGAATTATCTTTTTTGTATGATCACTTATACTTTAGCTCAATATCAAAGTCAAAAATTTTGAAATTCTTGCTGAAAATGCCAGAGTCACAAAATGCACTGAAAATCCCAAAACTGCACCTACAATTAGATTCCCAGTACCAAAATAAATCCCTAAAAATATTCCTAATGGGGGCAATGAAAAAATCATTGCCAAAAATGCACTTACCCAGATAGTGTTGATGACTGTTTCTGTAGAAATATCTTGTTTTTTCTTTGGAAATCTAATCATTTTGAAAACTATTCTTCCAAAATCAATTTTGACATTGTAATTTCTGTGGAAATTTTTTGCTCAACTGCATAAGCAATTGCTGCCAAATTTCTTACTTCAAAGCCAGTCAATTTTGTAATTCCTATGATTGTTGCAAAACTAAACATTTTCGTAAATGATCTTGCTGATGAATTGTAAAGCATCATTTCAAAAGATCTTTCAAATTGAGCAACAGCATCTAATTCATTTTCAGTATCTGGAATCAAATTTTTGTATTTTGTATTTGTTAATTCACTAAATGCATCTCTGACTGTTGCTGCAGACATCATTCTAGAAAGTAATTCTTTTGGAATTGTTGGTGTTTGTGCAACAATCAAGTCTTCAATTTGTGCATCATCTAATCCCCAAAACTTTCCTCTTATCACACTCAGTAAATTATAAAAATCAACATCCATTCCAACTAATTTTATTACTTCTCTATCTCTAGTATTCTTCAACGCACGTCCTAATTGTTGATACAAAATTTTATCAAAATATGTATCAAAAATTTGAATATTTTTTGTTTCATTATACAATGAAGATGCCTTTGATATTTCGTCACCGAATTGAACAGAATTTAGACTTGCAACTGTTTCTTCTAAATCCTTTGCAACTAATGCTTTAATGATTATGTCTCTCTGTTTGATTAATTCCTCTGCATGAAGATTAATATGAGTTTCAATTTCCTCTTGGGATTTTCCTAAAACCTTTCCTTTGAGAATTTGTTTCAAATTTGAAATAATGAATTTCATATAATACGCATCTAAAATTGGTGAATCTCCTGCTGTCTTTGCAATTGAATAATGAACATCTGCTAAATGGCCTCTCAAAGCGGATTCAATTCCTTGTGAAGTATATGGTTTTTGAACATCTGAAATCGCATCACCATAAATTGTATTTTTGACTCTAGTCATTAATTCCTCAAGATCTCTTGATTCTGCCAAAGTCTGAAAATCATCCTTTTTGAGTAATTTTCCCCTTTGGCTGTATGATTTTACGGATGCGTAAACATTCTTTCCCATAAGAAAAATCCTAATGAGCAACGGATTTTAATGTTTGGCGATCTACTGCCTTTCTGGAATAATTTTATTTATGAATTTGAGTGCCTCATCTTTATCCTGTTTAGAAAATTTCAAAAATGCCTCCAAAATCTCTCTTTGGATAACCAATGATTCATCTGAAATTTGACTTAGTTTTGAAAGTTCAAATGGCAATAATTTGGTAATTTCATTTTCACAATATGCCTTTACATATTTCTGAAAAATTGAATTAGTAAAGTTTGGACTTGATATAATCAGACTAGAAAGAATTCCTTCAAACTCTTTTTCACTAGCATCAGCTAATGAAAAAAATTCTTTCAATAGATTCTCTTTGTTTTTCACTTCTGATATTGATAATGCCACTAAAATTCCCTCTTTGGTCAGATGATAATATGGGATCCCTTTCTCCTGAAGTGCTTTTGGACCTCGTTTCAAAGGCAATCTCCCATCCTCTTCAGCAATATTCAAGGGAAGTAGGATTTCATCCAGATCTCGAAATATTCCAGAATAGATATTCTTCCAGGCAATGTCATGTTTTTTTGCAATTCTTTGAGATATGCCTGTTCTTGTTCTTTCTGTAGGATTTGCATTACTTCCAAGTATGGCGATTATTGCTCTCTGTCTATTTGCTTCTCCTGTTAGATCATTCCCTTTTGTTTTGAATGTATCAAAAATTGCTAATTTGGTATCTGATTTGACTTTCATTTAGACACCTTTATCACAATATTCATATTTTATGTTGATATCAGGATATAGTAAAATATAAGAATTTACTTTTTTGTATGCTTTAGAGTCTTCAATGCTTAAATAATTTTCAATTTCGATTAATTTAATGAATTCTAGGAACTACAAGTATGCTCTATTACTTGTAGCCGCAGTATCTATCACAGCAACTGGTGCAATGTCTCAGGCATATGCACAAAGTGTTGAAGATGGTATGGACGGATATGTTAAAGGAACCAGTGGAATTTACACTGGCAATCCTAACGAATGTTGGTATGATGATGGCGAAGGCGGCATGCTACCTTGTCTTATAGACACAGGTGATACAGCATGGATGCTAACTGCAACATCATTGGTACTCTTCATGTCTCCCGGAGTCGGTTTCTTTTATGGCGGATTAGCCAGATCAAAGAACATCGTCAACGTACTTGGTATGACCTTGATTGTAATGGGTCTGATGTCAGTACAATGGGTTCTATGGGGATACTCACTAGCATTTGGCGGAATAGATTCTGATGCAAATTTGTTCATGGGTAACCTGGATTATGTTGGATTTAACATGGTATCAGCTTGGGCACCTTTAGGTGAAGTTGGTCCTTGTCACGATACATGGTCTGCAGCTTACCAGATGAATGAATTTAAGGAAGGCGATATGTGTAGTCAAGGATGGCCAGGTACAGTACCTCACCAACTCTTTGCTATGTTCCAAGCAACCTTCGCAATCATTACACCAGTTCTAATTATTGGTGGCTTGATTGACAGAATCAAATTCAGCGCATTAATCATATTCGTACTCTTATGGGCAACCTTCGTTTATGATCCAGTAGCACACTGGGTATGGGGAGGAGGTTACATAGGAGGAGGATCAATAGATCTTGATCCAGACTTATCGCCATCTTATGCATTAGACTTTGCAGGTGGTACTGTAGTACACATTACTTCAGGATTTGCAGCATTGGCTGGAGCCTTAGTCCTTGGCAGACGTCTTGGATACGGTAAAGTGCCAATGGAACCACATAACATCCCAATGGTAGTCCTCGGAGCAGGAATACTCTGGTTTGGATGGTTTGGTTTCAATGCAGGAAGTGAAGTTATGGTAGACGGCATTACCGTCAGCGCATGGACTGTTACAAATACAGCAACTGGTATGGCTGCAATCACTTGGGTGCTCATGTCTTGGGCACATACAGGAAAACCAAGTGTTGTAGGAGCTGCATCAGGAGCAGTAGCAGGATTGGTCGCAATCACACCAGCTTCAGGTTGGGTAGGTCCAATGGCTGCGATTATAATCGGTATTGCAGCTGGTACAATTTGTTATGCAGCAATAGCATTCAAGAGTGCACGCAAATGGGACGACGCATTAGATGTATGGGGAGTACACGGAATGGGTGGTCTTACAGGTGCAATTTTGACTGGTACATTAGCTAGCCCACACGTTTGGGATACTGGAGACGGTATCGGAGCATGGACTGGTACTGCAGAAGGAATGGAACAGCAAGCAATCAGCATCATTGGTGCTGCTATATCAATAGGCTATGCCTTTGGTGTAACAATTGTAATCCTTAAGGTAATGGATGCCGTATGGCCTGGCGGAATCAGAGTCACTCCTAAAGAAGAGGAGATTGGTCTCGATTTGGCACAGCATGGTGAAAGAGCATACGTTAACGAATAAGAAAATCCTTTTTTCTTCTTTTTATTTTGATCCAAATAAATTTACATTTGATCATTTTATCTAAATCGTGTTAATCACTACCAAAGAACTCGATTCAATTCTAAATGATCCTAATCTCATTATTGCTGATACTCGTTCATTCAAAGAATATTCTGAAGGTCATATTTCAGGAGCAGTACATCTTGATCTTTTTGCATTTCATTGGATTGATACTACATCAGAAGGAATTGAAAATTTTAATAAACAAACTCAAAATTTACTTTCATTTCTTGGAGTAACACCTGAGAAAAAAATCGTATTTTATGATTCAGTTTCTGGAATGCTAGCAGCCAGAGGTGTTTGGATGTTGATGTATTTCTCACATCAAAATGTTTCAATGCTTGATGGAGGAATTACAAAATGGAAAAAAGAAAATTTATCCCTTGAAACAAAACCAAATGGCTTCAAACCATCAGTATTTTCAGGAAAAATCAATCCTGATGTTATTTCAGGATTTGAGTATGTTGAAAACAATCTTGAAAATGTGAAAATTCTTGATGCCCGTTCCCCCGGAGAATATGATGGAAGTGTAGTTAGAGCCGCTCAATCCGGTCATATTCCAAATGCTATCAATATTGATTGGAGTCAAAACATCTCAGAAGATGGGACTTTCAAAAATGATGAAGAATTATCTAAAATGTATGATTTCCCTAAAGATTCTGAAATTGTGACATATTGTCAAGGCGCATATAGGGCCGCCAACTCCTTTTTAGTTTTGAAAAAATTGGGTTTCAAAAATGTTAGAGTTTATCTTGGCTCTTGGGGAGAATGGGGAAATAAATTAGAACTACCAGTAGAAAAGAAATGAAAAAAATTCTATATGTAATTATTCCAATTATTGCATTTTCTACAATTTTTATCAATGCATTTTTTGGTCATATGATTTTTTCAACAGAGACTCAGGAGGTGACAAACAAGTATTCTGTATATGTTCACTTGTTATCAGAATGGGAAAGTGATTCAAAGAACATTATTTTTGATGTAACAAATTCTTGGCACAAATCAGATAAAATTAGTAATGTCAACCATGTTTTTGATGCAGAATCTAAAGAATACAACATAAATCAACTTCATGAAATAAATGGAAAATCATATGTTGAATTAAAACACGAATTTAGTAATTGTGAAGAAGAATGGCAACCAATGCTGTATAGAAAAGCTGTAGATACAGTTAGACATGAGATAGAATATGTTCAAGGGCAACAACTAAGCACAGATCCTAGTGTTTCAGTTTATCCAAATGTAGAGAACAGAAATTATGATAATTTAGATCAACAATTAAAAATCAAAAATGGATTTGCACAGTTTTTCCCTATTTGTACATCAAAAAATATTACATCCTATGATTATAGTGTTAAAACTGATAACAAAGACTTGGGTTTTGATGTATACTTTGTTTCTTCATATGTTCAACGTGAAAACTTTGGAAATTCTAAATTTGATTATTATGTAGAACCTGGTTGTTTTGGACAAAACAAACAAAGTTACAGTGGCACATGTAGCAACATCAAAAAAGATGGTGGCTTACTAGTGATATTTCCTGATGAACTAAAACCATGGACTACCAAAGTCACAGTAAATCTCTATGAAAAGAAATAGATCATTTATTTACAATAACACTAAAGTGATTTTATGGGATTTTTAAAGAAAATAAAAGATACCGCTGAAAAGGGTGTTGAAAAAGGCACTGAATTAGGAACCAAAGGTTATGAGGGTACTAAGGATGCTGCCAAAAAAGGACACGACAAAGCTAAAAAATAATTAAATTTTCTTTTTTATTTTTTCTTCCAAATGAATTGATTGTAAATCAATTCTGGTCTAATTTGTCTAAATGGTTGTGCACCACCATCATACCATTTCGTAAAGAATTCGTACAAGTGCAATCTGAGAGACTGAATGTATACAATTAACCCTTCAATCATCATAATTCCTAAGTTACCTCCAATAATCATTGCCATTGCACCACCTGATTCAGCACCACCAAGTGAATGATATGCATTGTTTACTGTCATTAACAATGCTGCGTGAACCAATAACATAATTCCTAATCGTGCATAACTGATTGTATGTGCTAAACTTTCAACTGTTTTTCCAAGGAATACTTCCATGACAACATTTGCTGCAGAACCTCCTTCTTCTGGATGTCTTTTTGCATGCATTACACCACCGACCATCATCAATACCATTGATGCAATGATTATCACGACTGCAATTCTTGTAATAATCCACACTTCGGCCCACTCGCCTAAGAACATTGTAACCCAAGGAACTGCTTCAGTGTGAACTTTGGAATACATATTCATCACATCATAGTTTGCACCTATTGCACACATCATGATTACTACAATTCCTCCATAGAGTGTGATATTTGGAATTGCTTCCATAAACATAACAAACTTGTGACCTTCAGCAGCTAATCTCTTTACTCGAAGTACCATGGCCCAAACTAAATGAATAATTCCAATGAATAACGAAACTTTGAGAATGTTTATGACTTGATCAAATGTTAGTTCTGCAACACTGAGAATACCTACAATCCAACTTACAGAATGTAATGCTCCGCCTTTTTCTAGCAAACCCTCTAGTGGTCCCATATGATCTAGGTGGAATCCAAACGCTTCACCTGCACCTACACCTGCTATTGCAGATGCGGCACCAGAAATTGCAATTAACATGCCCCATCTTGAAAGGGAACCCTGTCCTTTGACTTTGAATAGTAATCCCATTCCCATAAGCAATAAACCGTGACCCATATCTGCAAACATTATTCCATAGAAAATTGGCCACATTAGAGCAATCATAGGCGTAGGATCTGCTTCACCATGTTTTGGAATGCCCTGACTTTCTGTAATTACTTCAAAAGTACGTACAAATTTTTTATTATCAAATAATGTTGGAACCTGTTCTTTTAATTTCGGATCAGTAATATCCTCTACTACTGATGTCCATTGTTTAGTTGAATTTTTAAATTTCTCTTCCATCTTGGTTGGGATAAATCCTTGAATTACTGCGAAATGCTTTGTTCCGCCTGGTTTTCTGATTGTTTCAAGAACATCTTTTGCTACCAAAGCTTCTTCATGAATTGCTAAAATATCTCTTCTAATTTTTTTAGTTATTGCTGCCAATTTTTTAGAATTAGATTTTTGTTTTTCAGTTAATTCTTTAATTTTTGATTCTGCTAATGCATAAGCCTCTGAAGGAATTTGAGAAATTCCTTCTGGAATGACAAATGGATTTGCATTGAATCCTCTTAGAATTTTGAGAGTTTTATCCGAATCAGAAATGCTTGAAATTACAAGAATAGCTGCTTTGTCTTTACTTGAAAGATCATATTTGTAAAATGTAATGCCTTCTAATGCTCTGGCAATTTCTTCATAGTCTGCAGAGTTTATCACAAATAGATTTGCGTAAAAATATTTCATTAATCCAAATCCTGAAATATCTATGTTCAATTTTTTGGCTATCTCTAATGTCTCTTTAAGAGATGTATATTCTTCCAATGAACGTTTTGTTGTTGCTTGTTCTTCTAATAATTTTGATGGTTCTTCAATTATTGATGGTGCCCTTTTCTTGAGGTCTTTTATCATGTCCTCAATTTCATCAATTTCATAGTCTTTCTTTTTGATGGTGGTTCCTTTGAACATGATTTCTAAAATTCCAACCATTGGTGGAACTCCTAACCCTTTGACAACATCATCAATGGATTGGTATGTTTGCTGAGCATCTAACAACAAATCATCAATTTCTGGTGTGACTAGATCACTTTCAGTATCAATTTTATGAAACCATTCAAATTCAGTCAATCTTGAAATTGCCCTTGGAGAATCACTTCTTGGTAAAATTATACTTCCGAGCTTTAGATCTGCTACTACCAAGATAATCCATTCGTAATTTCTTTGATTTTAATATCTTTCTGAATTTGCTTTTTTGTTCCCAAACATTAAAATCTATTATGGATAAATTCCAACTATTGGCGAATTCTTCTCTTGAACAAACTATTGATAAAATACTAAGTCAAACAGAAAAAGAGATCGAATCCAATATCAGTTCCGCTTTATCTGATTCTCAAAAAACCCTTGATGATGCTCTTCCTAATCTTGAACGTGAATATGATAAAATTATAGCAGATGGCAAGAAAGAAGCCGATAAAATCGAAAAACAGATTACTGGTGGTGCTGATATTGAAGCAAGAAACAAACAACTTTTGGCTTTAGAAGAGTCAGTTGATAAGGTCTTTAAAAGTGCCCTCGATCAAATTGCAAACGCTGATCGCTCTGGTGATTATGCCAATCTCATTAAATCATTATTAGAAGAATCAACCAAAATTTTAGGTACATCTGAGATTATAGTATTCACAAATTCTAAAGATAAGGACGTAGTTCAATCATCACTGTCAGGATTTCCGGGATCTGAGTTATCTTCAGAAACAATCGAATGTCTTGGTGGTGTAAAAATCAAATCAAAGGACGGTGCCATGACTTTTGATAATACTTTAGATGCAAGAATTGAACGTCTGAAGCCTTTAATTAGGAAAGATATTGCAGCAAAATTCGGAGTGAACAATTAAGATGGCAGCACAAGGTACAATTGTTTGGGTGAGTGGCCCTGCAGTAAAAGCAAATGGAATGTCTGATGCAAAAATGTATGAAACTGTAACCGTAGGAAATTCAAAATTAGTAGGTGAAGTAATCAGATTAACAGGAGATGTAGCATTTATCCAAGTATACGAATCAACAAGTGGTCTAAAACCTGGTGAACCTGTAGTTGGTACAGGAAACCCATTGAGTGTATTATTAGGTCCAGGAATTATTGGACAACTCTATGACGGAATTCAAAGACCTCTAAGAGAATTATCTAAAGCATCTGGTTCCTTCATCGGAAGGGGTATCACAACATCTGCTGTAGATATGACAAAAAAATATCACTTCGTCCCAACTGTTAGTAATGGAGATGAAGTTACTGCAGGAAATATTATTGGTACTGTTCAAGAAACTGATCTTATCGAGCATGCTATTATGCTTCCACCAGATCATGCAGGTGGAAAAATTTCAAATATTGTATCCGAAGGAGATTATGATTTAGAAACTGTTCTGGCAAATACTGAGAAAGACGGACAATCAATTCCAATCAAAATGTATCATAAATGGCCTGTAAGAAAACCACGTCCATATCACAAAAGATATGATCCAACTGTGCCTTTACTTACAGGACAACGTGTAATTGATACATTCTTCCCAATTGCAAAAGGAGGAACTGGTTCAATTCCAGGAGCATTTGGAACTGGAAAAACAGTCACTTTACACCAAATTGCAAAATGGGCTGACTCTCAAGTTGTTGTTTACATTGGTTGTGGTGAAAGAGGAAATGAAATGACTGAAGTATTAGTTGAATTTCCACATCTTAAAGATCCACGTAGTGGAAAACCATTGATGGATAGAACTGTTCTTGTTGCAAATACAAGTAACATGCCAGTAGCAGCAAGAGAAGCAAGCATCTACACTGGTGTCACAATTGCAGAATATTACAGAGATATGGGTAAAGATGTTGTACTTGTAGCAGATTCAACAAGTAGATGGGCTGAATCACTTAGAGAAATGAGTGGCAGATTAGAAGAGATGCCCGCAGAAGAAGGTTATCCATCATATCTTGCATCAAGATTAGCAGAATTTTATGAAAGAGCAGGTCGTGTTCAGGCAGCTGGAAGTCCAGAACGTGACGGTTCAGTTACTTTGATTGGTGCTGTATCTCCATCTGGTGGTGACTTTACAGAACCAGTTACAACTCACACAATGAGATTCATCAAAACTTTCTGGGCTTTGGATGCAAAACTTGCATACTCTAGACATTATCCATCAATTAATTGGATGAATAGCTATTCTGGTTATCTTGCAGATATTGCAAAATGGTGGAGTGAAAACATTAGTGAAGATTGGTTTAGCATTAGAAGTCAAACTTATGGTGTCTTACAAAGAGAAGATACACTCAAAGAAATTGTCAGACTCTTAGGTCCAGAGGCATTACCTGATGAAGAAAAATTAATTCTTGAAGTTGCAAGAATGGTAAAGATTGCTTTACTACAACAAAACTCATTTGATGATGTTGATACTTATTGTAGCCCAGAAAAACAATTCAAATTAATGAAATTATGTGTTGACTTTTACAATAAAGGACAACAAGCACTCAAAGAGGGTGCATCATTATCTGATATCCGTGAATTAGGTGTGGTAAGCAGTTTACTCAAAGCAAGAATGGATGTCAAAGATGACGAAATGCCAAAATTAGATCAATTAGAAAAAGATATGCAAGAACAATTCAAATCAATTTCAGGAGTGAAAGTATCAAATTGACAGTAGAAGGTGGAGTACAATATAGTAAGATTGCAGAAATCAAAGGACCTCTAGTTGTTGTAGATGATGTTGAAAATGCAGCATTTGATGAATTAGTTGAAATTGAAACTACTGAAGGTGAAAGAAGATTAGGTAAAGTTCTCGAAGTAGGAAATGGTAAAGCAATTGTTCAAGTCTTTGAGGGAACAACTGGATTATCAATATCTGGAACTAAAGCAAAATTTGTAGGTAAAGTAATGGAAATGCCAGTATCAAAAGAGGTACTTGGTAGAGTATTTGATGGATTAGGAAGACCAAAAGATGGCCTCCCAGATCCAATTGCTGATAAATTTGTAGACATTAACGGTGAACCAATGAATCCAGAACAACGTGAATATCCAAAAGATTTCATTCAAACTGGCGTATCTGTAATTGATGGATTGATGACTTTAGTTAGAGGACAAAAACTACCAATCTTTTCAGGTTCTGGTATGTCTCACAATCTTCTAGCAGCACAAATCGCAAGACAAGCAAGTGTTGTTGGAACACAAGATGACTTTGCGGTAGTATTTGCAGCAATTGGTGTGCAATACAGTGAAGCAGAATATTTCAGAAGAAGTCTTGAAGAATCTGGCGCACTCAAAAGAAGTGTTCTATTTCTAAATACTGCAGATGATCCTGCAATTGAAAGAATTATCACACCTCGTGTAGCTTTAACTGTAGCAGAATATCTCGCATTTGACTTAGGAATGCATGTTCTAGTAGTAATTACTGATATGACAAACTATGCAGAGGCACTAAGAGAAATTAGTGCAGCAAGAGAAGAAGTTCCTGGAAGAAAAGGATATCCTGGTTATCTATACACTGACCTTTCAACACTTTATGAAAGAGCAGGAAAACTCAATGGACGAAAAGGAAGTGTTACACAAGTTCCAATCTTATCAATGCCTTCTGATGATATCACTCATCCAATTCCTGACCTTACTGGTTACATTACAGAAGGGCAAATAGTAGTTGGTAGAGATTTATTCAGACAAGGAGTTTATCCACCAATCAATATTTTGATGAGTCTTAGTAGATTGATGAAAGACGGTATTGGTGAAGGAAGTACTAGAGAAGATCACAGTGAAGTTTCTAACCAAGTTTATGATGCATATTCTAGAGCACAAGAAGTAAGAGCACTAGCTGGTATTGTAGGTAAGGCAGGATTGACTGAAATTGACCTCAAATACTTGGAACTTGGAGATACATTTGAAAAAGAATTCCTTACACAAGCAACTGATGAAAATAGAACTATCGAAGAAACACTTGGTCTAATGTGGAAGATTGTATCAAAACTCCCAAGAAATGAGATTACCAAAATCAAAGACAAGTACGTAGAACAATATTACAAGGAAGAGTAACTAAATGTCATTTGGACAAAACGTTGCAGCAACAAAAATTGAACTTTTCAAATATAAAAAATCAAGCCAAATAGCCGTAATGGTTCAACAAATTTTAGATGACAAACGTAAAGTTCTTTTAAAAAATATTGAGGAAATGATTCAAGAGGCATCTAAAGCAAGAGGTGGAATTTGGGATCCTTTACAAGATATTTACAAATCAGTAAACGAAGCTTATCTTGCATTAGGAACAAATACTGTTGATTCTGTTGCAGAATCCACTCCCCCTGTAATGGAAGTAGATGTGCATGTTAGAAGAGTTGTAGATGTGAAAATTCCAGCACTTACAGTTACTGAAAAAGATACTAAATCAATGCCTTATGGATTTGCAGATACCAATTCATCAATTGATAGAGCTGCAAAACAAATCAAAGAATTAATGCCAAAAATTTGTAAAGCAGCAGAATATGAAAATTCCATCTTTAGTCTTGCAAAAGCATTAGAAAAGACACAAAAATTACTAAATGCTCTTGAAAATGTGATTATTCCTCAATACAAGGAAAATATTAGATTTATTCTCTCTACTCTTGAAGAGAGAGAAAGAGAAGAATTCGCAAAGTTAAAAAAAGTGAAAGAAAAGATGGAAAGTGGAAAATAATGGCTAAAGACGAAATTAAGAAATTACTTGAAAATTCTAAAAAAGTAATACAACAAGATCATGAAGATTTCTCAAAATCTATCAAGAGCGATCTAGCCTCTTTCAAAAAGAAAACATTAGGTTAATCTGATTTTTTATTATCATGATTTAAATAAGGATTTGAGAAAGCGTGATCATAAAATGAAACCTATCGTTTTACTACTTTTGGCAGCAGCAGTAATATCCATCTCTGGATCCACTGGAATTGCATATGCTGCAGAAGGTGATGCAGCAGCTAGTTCTGATTCACTGAAAATTCTTGGTGCAGGCTTAGCATTTGGTCTTGCAGCATTTGGCGCAGGCATTGGTCTTGGTCAAGTAGGTGCAGCAGGTCTTGCAGTAATTAGTGAGAATCCAGCATTACAGTCAAAGGTATTCATCTTCGTAGGTATGGTTGAATCAATCGCAATCTACGGTATAGTTATGATGTTTATCATCTTAGGACAATAGTCCAAACTACAAATTTTTCAAATTTTTAGATTTTTATTTAATTGTATTTTAGCTTGTTAACATCTAGCACTCTGGCACAATATCTGCATTTGAGAACTCTTCCTTCCTTGTCAATTACGTCCATGACTGATTCTATGTGTTCTGCACTGTTTGTTATACAATCAGGATTTGAGCATCTGAAAATTCTGTCAATCTCGTTAGGTAATGCTACTCTTCTCTTCTCAACAAGCTTGTACTCTTTTATCATGTTAATTGTTGCAGTTGGAGCAATTACTGCTAGCTTGTTGGTATCATCATCTTTTAGAAATTTATTTTCAACTTTGATAATGTCTTTTTTCTTAAATTTACCACTTGGAACATTTAGTGCTATAGTGATAAGACTGCCATCTTTTCCGTCAATTCTTAATGCATTGAGGACTTGAAGACCTTTACCTTCATCTATATGGTCAATTACAGTACCCTCCTTAATTCGTCGAACCATAAGGTCGGACTGCTCCATCAGAATACTTTGTATAGTCACCTGTATATATTATTGAAAGAATGAACGATTTCTACCAAAAAGATATCCTCTCAATTAAAGACTATACCAAAGAACAACTTGAAACCATCTTTACGTCGACTGATAAAATCATACAATCAAGTCCTTCTGAAAGAAGAGAGATTTGTAAAGGAAAGACTCTGGGATATCTGTTTTATGAGCCAAGTACTAGAACACGTTTGAGTTTTGACTCTGCCATGGCCTCAATTGGTGGCAACTCCTTGGGAATTTCTGATATTACATCTTCATCAACTCAGAAAGGTGAAAGCCTTGCAGATACTGTTAGGATAATGTCGATTTATTCAGATGTCCTTGTTTTGCGTCATCCTTTAGATGGCTCAAGTAGATTTGCAGCTGAAGTTTCTGATAAACCTGTTATTAATGCAGGAAGTGGGACTGAAGAACATCCAACACAAGCAATTCAAGATTTGTTTACAATCAAAAAAGAAAAGAAAAAGATTGATGGCCTAAAGATTGGAATAGTCGGTGATCTAAAGTATGGACGTACGGTATATTCTCTATTACATGGACTAGGAAATTATGATGTCGATGTAAGATTGATTTCCCCTGAATCGCTAAGAATAAGATCAGACTCAACTTATGAAATCAAAAAGAAATTGGACTTGACTGAAACTACTGACATTGAAGAGCACTTAGATGATCTTGATGTTTTGTATGTTACAAGAATCCAAAAAGAGAGATTCCCTGATGAAGAAGAATATCTCAAAGTTAAAGGAAGTTATGTTGTTGGGTTGGATATGCTAAAACGAATGAAAGATGATGCCATAATTTTACATCCATTGCCAAGAATAGATGAAATTTCAGCTGATGTTGATAAAACAAAAAATGCAAAATATTTTGAACAAGCTGAATATGGAAAACATACTCGTTCTGCTCTGTTAGGTATGATTCTCAATAAGAATGGATTTTAATTTTTTTAAGAATATCCGTATTCCATATATCTAGAGACATTCCAATAATACTAGTTGACTGAAACAAAAATTATTCCTATTTTTCCGTTAGACTTGGTGTTATTTCCAAGACAAGAATTACCACTTCGAATTTTTGAGCCTAGATACAAGCAACTAGTTGATGATTGTATGCTTGGTGATGGTCAATTTGGCGTATGTTTGATTGATGAAAATAATTCTGTCAATGGTTGGAATTCACCTAAATTGGTAGGTACGATTGCTAAAATTTCAAAATGCGAAGATGTAGAACTGGATGGATTACAACTACACATTGAAACTCTGGGAAGAAATTCGTTTAAAATCAAAAGAATTATTCCACCATCAATTTCTCAACCTCAAAATTATGATCCTCTTTCAGTAGAGGGACACCAAGAAATTTCTGAATTACATGAGAAAATTGGAATAGGAGAAAAAATGTATATCCAGGCTGAAGTTGAAATGATTCCAGAAATCGATGAGAATATTTCTCTTGAAAAATGGGAGTCTCTAGTTGAACTATGGAAAAAGAAAATCATCAAACAAGCTTTGCCTCAAGTTGTTGACTCACATTCATTGGATCATGTACTGGAACAATACTATTTGAATACTGATACTCCGACGATTGATTACATTTATTCATTATCTGCACTGGGCGCCAAGGATCCAAATGAACTTCAACCTGTTTTAGAGGCCAGATCAATGGATGAACTAATTAAACGAGTCGAGGAATTATTAGCAGTAAAATGATGTCTTTGAAAAATTTTGGAATCTTTGTAATGATTGCATGTTTGTTGTTTCCTGCAAGTAATGTTTATGGACATGGATTTGGTGTTGATACAATATCTGCAGTAGATATTCAGGGAAAAAAACTATCAATCATGGTAGAAATGCCAATGTATTTTGAAAACCAACAGGATCAAATTACAATTACTGCAATTGAAGATGAATCCAAGGAAAATGCAAAAAATGTGACTTTTCTTATTGGTTTATTTCATAAAGATGAAATGATTTTTAGAAACTATTTCTTTGCCGAAAATGGTATTTTACCAATAATTCTCACTCCTACTGAAGATCCTGAAATAACAATTCATGGTAAACAAGATTCATTGCTTGGGGCTTGGCATGGAACTGAAACAAACCCTGTAGAAATTTCAGGGCCTTTGTTCAAAACAGGTGGCTTGTACAATTTTGAGATTGAAGTCCGAACCCTTGATGAGCCTACCAATATCATAGAAAATTCTGGCGTCTATAATGCAGATTTGAGCCTAATTGAGACTATCACTTTCATGCAAAAAGATCTTGAAAATAATGATGTTAAATTTCGATCTAAATCATATTTTGACACTGTAATTAATTTCGTATATGATCCTAATGCCAAAGAAGTTAGATTTGAAATGCCTTTTGACTGGAGTGAAAAACAAATGTCTCATGTGAATGTAGTTCACGTAGAAACTCATTTTCCTAAAGATTTTGTTGAATTCCTACCTCCCAGCTATTCAGCTTTTGCAAACGGAATTGAACTTTTCAATTCCTCTATATCAGTTGATGATTATACAGAAGACGATGAAAGAATAGTTCATCTTGTCTTATTACAAGATCATTTACGATTTTTGAAAAATGAAATGAAAAAATCTGGTGACCCTCTACCTGATAACATGGTATTTAGAATATCAACAAGTGAAGATATAGCATTTCCTTTAGAAGCTTATACAAAAAGTGAAGATTTCAAAATAAATTTATCTTGGGATCCATTGATTGTTGAACCTGAGGTTCCTACGAATTTTATTTTTACTATTAGAGATGGAAGAACAAATGATCCTCTGAGAAGCTCAGATTACACATTTGTAATCATTCAAAATGGCAAAGAGATTCATCGAGTATCTGGAATGGCACAAGTTGGTGGTGAATTTGAGAAATTTACATTCTCTGAAGAGCAAACAGGCCCAACAATAATCAAGTTTGAAAATATTAGAAATACTGGACAGGAAACTGAATTTGCACTTGTTGTGGTGCCTGAATTTGGAAGTGTTGCTCTACTTGTTTTAGTGATTTCTATAACAAGTATAATTTTTGTAACAAGAAAATCTTTACTTAATATCTAAAGTGCTACTAGTTTAACAGTATCCATGTTTTTGTTTATCTGAAAATCTTTTGTCATGGTAGATACTTTTTCAGCATCACCATCAATTAGAAAAAGCTCCATGCATTTTTCTTTCTCAATTTTACTATGAAGATGTGTCGTAATCAGATCTTCAAAATTATGAGTAATTCCTGAAACAACATGATCAAACTCATCATTATGTACAACTAAAAGAATTGCATGAATATTTCCTGCCAAATCAGCCTTTTGTTTCTCTTCTGAAACAAATGCTCTAATCCCTGCTCTAATTGCTTCAGATCTTCCGGAAAATCCCATGGAAGTTTGGAGTTTGTCTAGTTCTGATAGAATCTCATCATTTAATGAGATGGAGACTATTGGCATATGCATAATGTTATTAATTATCTTATAAGTTTAGCAATTAATCTTATTAAGATTTTATAAATTTATTAATAATTTGGATTGAATTGCTGCGTGAACATTCAATCCAAGATGGCAATTATTGCAATTCTGATAGCAATTCCATTAACTTCTGTTTTTGTTTATACGACTAATACCAATCAACTGTTTACAAATAATGATAATTCTAAGCTCAAAGTTATCTCATCTTTTAATCCACTACATGAATTTTCACAAATAGTAGGCCAAGAAAAAATTGATGCAACATTGTTGGTTCCAGTTGGAGTAGAACCTCATGATTGGGAACCTACCATAAAAGATGTGCAACAGATGCAAAAATCAGATCTGATTGTAATTAATGGAATTGGTTTTGAAAGTTGGGTTGATGATTTAACAGAAAATGATTATCAAGGAACTATAGTTGATACTAGTAAAGGAATTGTAATTATAAAATCAGTTCATGATGAAAACGATTCACATGAATCAGGTGATCCACATATCTGGCTAAATCCTGTATATGCAAAAAAACAAGTTGAGAACATTGCATTATCTTTTTCTAATACAGATCCTGAAAATAGGGAATTCTATATGATCAATGCGGCAAAATATAGTGAAGAATTACATGAGCTTGATTTAAAAATACGAAATGAGTTATCTGCATGTAGTAAAGATTTCATTGCATTTCATGATGCATTTTCATATTTTGCAGATGAATATGGTTTGAATCAACATACTATTGTTCAAACAACTGATTCTCATGGTGAAGTAACTGCAAAAACATTAGAAAATGTAATCTCAAAAGCTAGAACATTAAACATCAAAGTAATTTTTAGCGAAGAAACAGTTAACACAAAAACTTCACAAATAATTGCAAATGAAATTGGTGGTAAAGTCTTAGTTTTATCTCCACTTGAGATTGTATCTGAAGATAACTATATTTCAAAAATGACTCAAAATCTTGAAAATCTCAAGGAGGCATTGTGTTGAAAATAGTCGAAATCAATAACTTGACTGTTCAATATCCAGACGTAAAGGCTCTTGATGATGTAAGCTTAGTTGTCAATCAAGGTGATTTTTTAGGCATAATTGGACCTAATGGCGCTGGAAAATCTACTCTTTTTGCTTCGATGCTTGGACTAAATACAAAATACAAAGGAAAAATCAAATTCTTTGATAAAGATATAAGAAAATCAAAAAATTATCTAAAAGAACTTGGGTATGTTCCACAAAAACCAATCTTTGAAAAAAATTTCCCTGTCACTGTAAATGATGTAGTTAGAATGGGATTAAGAAAAGAATCTGATGAAAATAAAATTGATGAGATTTTACAACAGTTATGGATTCATGAATTACGTAATAGACGAATAGGGGAATTGTCTGGGGGCCAACAACAACGTGTCTTTATAGCAAAGGCTTTGGTAAATAATCCCAAAATTTTGATCTTAGATGAACCAGTAACAGGAATTGATCAACAAAGCATTGATTTGTTTTACAGTATTCTTAGAGAATTAAACTCTAAACAAAAAATTACGATTATCTGGTCATCTCATGATTTGGATGCAGTAAATCAACTAGCAAATCATGTAGCCTGTTTGAATCGAACTTTATTTTTTCATGGTGAATCTGAAAAATTCTTTTCTGATGATAAATTAGTTAAACAATATTCTGAGGCCTCGATGCAGGAACACATGCATCATCACTGATCATGTCTTTTGAAATTCTAACTTTTAGTTTTATGCATAGAGCATTAATTTCTGGTATTGCCATTGCAATTCTTTGCTCAGTAGTTGGATTGTTTCTAGTTTTGAGACGTTATTCATTATTTGGTGATGCAATTGCTCATTCCTCATTTGGTGGAATTGCATTAGGATTACTTGCAGGTGTATATCCACTATGGACAGCATATGGAGTTTCAATAGCTAGTGCATTAATTATAACAAAAATCAAAGATAGATACAATATTTCTGGAGATGCATCTATTGCAGTATTGTTATCTTCAGGCATAGCAGTTGGCCTTGTAATTATCGGGTTATCTGGAGGTTTTACAATTGATATCTTTAGTTTTCTCTTTGGAAGTATTCTGCTTGTTAGCGTAGATGATACAATACTGATCTTGGCATTAACTGGTATAATCTTAATTGTAATTTTGATACTCTATAGACAAATTCTCTATTCTACATTTAATGAAGAACAAGCTAAGGTTAGTGGAATTCCTGTAGAAAAAATAAATTATTTGATTGTGTTTATGGCAGGAATCACTGTAGTTACATCTATTCAACTAGTAGGAGTATTATTAATTTCGGCTTTGTTTGTAATTCCAAATGTTACTGCAATAATGTATGGCAAAGGATTCAAACAAACTGCAATTATATCAATGAGTTTTTCAATATTTTCAGTTATTGTAGGAATTTTAGTTTCATACATCTTTGATATTACCCCTGCAGGAACTATTGTATTGATGGCAATTGGTTTACTTGCAGGAACTATGGGAATAAAATCTGCAGGATTATTGTCTAAGAATTGATCAAAGAATTTAATCTTCTTTTATCTTGTATACTCTTGACATAAAATAATGATGTCGCAATAATTCCTAAAGCAATCAATGGTGATGCAAATTCGGTATATTTTATTTCAATAATCTTTGATGATTCTATTTGTGATGGAATTACTGGAATTTCTGTAAGTTTAACTGTTCCAATTTTATTTGATTGTTGTTCAACAAACCATACATTATCATTTCCATCTGATGTCATAAATTGAATAAAAGATGTTTCAGTTGGAACAGGAACTTCGATCAAGTTATTGTTATCAGGATCATATGATCCAATAGAATCAATCGTATGTTGTGCAAACCAAATATTTCCATATCTGTCAAATGTCATTCCAAATGGTAATGCTTCATCATTGGGAACTGAAATTCTCTCAAATGTCTCTAGAACTGGGTTGAATCTGGTAATTGCCAAGCCAGTATGCTCAGCAATCCATAGATTTCCATCCTTGTCAAAGAGCAATGCCTCAGGGCCCTGCAAAACTGTATCAGTTGAGATTTCAGTTAGTTTGTTATTATCAGGATTAACGTATCCAATTTTTCCTGAACCAGTACTAGTGTACCATATTTTTCCATTATCATCAAGTGCTAAAGCAAATGGTAGATTTTCTCTTCCTGGTAGTATAATTTCTTCAAATTCATCATCTTCTGGTAAATACTTTACAATTCTATCTTTGTTGACTATGGTAATCCAGATATTTCCATCAAAATCTGCTTTGATAAATAGTGGTGTATTTTTTGAAATCACTGGATCTAGTTTTGGAATTATTTTTGTTGTGATTTGTTTTGTTTCAGGATCAATGAATCCAATTTTGTTTGCTCGTGTATCTGTAAACCAAATATTCCCTTTATTGTCTTGTGTTAGAAATGTTGAAGTTAATCCATCAAACATATATGAAGAAAATTTTTCTGTTTCAAGTGAAAATTGCCATAGTCTAGGAGCTGATGCATCACTTAGCCAAATTGAATTTCCTCCATCATATAATGGGAAAAGCGGTTTTGCATCTTCTGGTAAATCATATTCAATTATCTTAGTTTGAATGTCTGCTAGTCTAGGTTTTACAAGCAAATTCAAAATTATTGATTCATTTGCATTTTCATTTCTTAATGCTTCAATCTCTACTAGCCATTCTCCAGAAAATCCAAATGTTAATTCCCCTTGAAATTCAGTTAGTCTATTTTCATCTTCTTTGATAATCTCCATTGGGATTTCAATTGGAGCTATATTTCGTGATGGATTTGAAACCTTTACTTTGATTTCTTCAGAATCGTAAATTGGCTTTCCTTCAAAATTACTTGCTTTAACTATGACTGTATTTGTGCCACTAGAAAATGGAGAAATATAGATATCAAATTTTACATTCTCAGTAAATTCTATTGTCTTAAATCCATAGACAATCTCTTGTGCATCAACCTTTTGAATTTCACCTGCAGGTAATGTTCCATTAGTTAGTAATGCAACTACTCCCAGAAGAATTATTCCTAATACTGCATCAACTTTGAGTGATCTCTTTAATTTTTTATGAACTAAAATTTTTCCAGTTGAAAAATTCTTTTCAGCATTTTTTTGCACTTTAAGCTGGAAAAATCCTCCTAATGCTATCATGATTGTTGCAATCGCAATTTTCAGAATTATTAATTGTCCATATACTGATTCTGTTATTAGTCCTACATCACTTTCTAAGAACCACATCAGTGTGGGTCCTGTAATGATTACAATTCCTAATGCAATGATAAATGCAATTGAAAATCTTGGAATTAGTACCAAACTCATTTTCTCTCTTTTTGATTCTTTAAGTTGAGAAAATGTTGGCAACAATGTAAAAACAAAATAGAATATTCCACCTATCCATAATGCCGCCACTAAGTTGTGAATGTAATCTAGTACTATTGCTGGTATTTCTCCACTAGCTGCCCCATGTCCAATTAGACTTGTAGTAGCAATTAATGCAAGTGACATGACAAGCAATGGAATTTGATTCTTTTTTGATAGAACTTTTTTCCTGTCTAATCCAAACCAAATTACTAGTAAAATTATTGTTATTACCATCCTGATTAACCAAATATTTCCAAAATCAGTTTGAATTGCATTTAATAGAGATGTTTCTAATCGTATTGTCTGTACTGCAATCATCAAAATATCAGAAACAAAAACTAATCCTAAACCAATACCAGTTAATGACATAAATTTTCCATGATGAATATTTTCAATCTTTTGTAATTCTTCTTTGATAGATTGTTTGTTTTGTGTTCCCCAAATGAATAGAGATGCAATTACAACTCCTAAAACAATCGTTTGACCTACTAATCCTGGAAATCTAGCACCTGCTTCAGGTAAAAATACTAACTCTGATGGTCTTTCTATTCCTAACATGGAAGGATCGATAATCACATCTCCTACTGCAAACAAGAATGCCCCAGGAACAAGATGTCCATCAACTTTGGATAGGACTTTGGTTGTTGCAGTATAAACTCCGTCTTCTAATGGAGGTGTTGTAACAATAAGTGATAACTCTCCTTCATAGTAATTGGTATCTTTGTTATCAATCTGATTTCCATTATTGTCAAACACTCTAAGCTCACTAAAGTTTATGTCAACTGGTTCTGAAAAAAATACAATTACTTCTGTGGTTCCTGCTGGTGCATTTGTTTCCAAGCTTGGAATGGTTTGTTCTGTAAAAGGATGCGCTGCTGCAAATGGTAGTGATATGGATGATAAAACAAACAAAAGTATCAGTAATCTTCTCATTTACACTTCAAATCATACTTGATAATTTAAACAGTTTTCAAATTATTCGAGATTTGTACCAAACCACGTAAAGATAATAACATGTTATTCTAAATTGATTATAGTGAAGATTCTGCTTTTTGTCTTTATTGGATTGTTATTTTCAATTGGGATGATTGTTCCCTCATTTGCCCATACTACTGTTCATGTAGAACAATATGAAATCGAAGCAGGATGGGGAATTGAACCTCCTGTTGTAGGAATTAGAAATGATCTAGTTCTGAAAATCATTGAACGAGGAGAAAATGAAGGTTCATTTACAGGAATAACAAGTGCTTTCAAAAATGTTGATGCGACTGTAATGTTTGGAGGCGCATCTAAAAAAATTGATATTAATTCTGATCCTAAACCCGGATACTATTTTTCTCCGATAATTCCTACTAAAACTGGAACTTACATGGTAGAACTAAAGGGAAATCTTCACGGTACTCTAATTGACATTAAAATTCCAGTTGAAGATGTAGAATCTACTGCAGTCTTAGATTTTCCTCCAACATCAGGCGGAGGTGATACTGACATTGCCGCATTAAAAAATGCAATTTCTTCACTACAGCAAGATGTTTCTAAACTAAATTCTGGCGAAACTAAAGTTTCTTCTGATGGTGGTGCAGCTTATGACTTTGCAATATTTGGATTATCAATTGCTGGAGCAGCTATAATCTTAGCGATAATTGCTTTAGTAAAAAGAAAATAGAAAAAGAGGAATTCCTAAAATCTTGGAATGACTCTAGATTTTGCAGTTACTGCTACGATGCTTATGATTGCAACAGCTAGTATCATCATTGCAATTGTTCCAAATTCTGGGACAACCTTTGAGAATACTATTTCTTCACCAATAGGTCCTGTTTTAGGATCGTCAACACCATAACCTTGGAAGGTAATAGTAATGTCTACTGGATCAGAAGAACTTAGTGGTGCTGTTGTATGCATACCTGATCCTTCATGATGATGTGCTCCCATGTCATCTAGTACTGTTTTACCATTCTGTGTAACAGTAATGTCATGATTGACATGTTCTGAATCTTCAAATTCTACATGAACTTCCATCATCTCACCTGCCATTGGTTCTGTAGTCCATACTGAAACTTTTGTTCCATCAGACATCATACCAGTTGCAGATGCTTGTGTCATCAAGTGACCTGCATCGTCCATGTGATCATCACCATGATCGTCAGTTGCTTCTTCAGCTTCTACTTCTTGTACTATAATCAAACCTTGCATCCAAGGATGTACCATACAGAAGTATGGATATTCACCTACAGTATCTGGAGTCCATTCGTATGAACCATCTATCATTAGTAGACTTGTATCAAATACACCATCTGGTCCGCCATCTGGAGTTCCTGATGTGAATGTATGTGCTGCACTGTCAGTGTTTGTCATAATTACAACACCACCAACATCTACTGTTGCAGTACTTGGAATGTAACATCCTTCTGCTGTATCTTCACAACCTGGTGCACCAGAACCTGGTGCTGGAACGATTGTGACTTCTGAATGATCTGCAAAGGCAGCTGGTGTCATTGCGACAATACCTGCTGCAATAGCAAATAGTACGAAGAAAGAGCTAATTGCTTTAGTCTTCATTAAAGAAAATACTTGTCTGGATACATAAAAACCTCACTGGAATTTTCATAAATGGTACTAATTTTTTCTAAATTGGTACAACTTTAGAATTCCCAACACTGGAATTCCAATATACATCCCAACATTTAGCATAATTATAGAAATACCATATCCCAACATTTCTTCTTCTGAATCAATATTGACATGATTAAGCAATGACAATGATGATAACATTGGTGTTAATCCTACCTTTACAATTTCTTTGAAAACCTGATTTTCTCTTTCAAAATCAGCTATGCTGGGTGAAAATGAATAATAGAGTTGATTAAATCCACTCATAAACATAGTTCCTGATTCTGTTGTTAAGACCGTATTGTCTCTAAGTTCTCTGAGTTGTTGAACTTGTGGTGCAAGTTCTGAACCAAATGCTGCTGTTGCAATTAAACATCCTCCATTTTCTTCAGGTGGAACGTCTTTTGTTGGTTGAGCGTGTGCTTCACCTACTATAATGTCAAATGATACTGCTTCTTTAGGAATTGGCTGAAACAAAATACCTTCAATCTCAAAGTCCATTGTATACACACCTTCTCCTAGATTGAATTCAATTGGAATTTTAACAGAACCAACAGATGTGTGAGTTAGTGGTATTGGTCCAAATACTCTTTCACCATCTTTAGATACAGAAATTGTATAATCAATATGCTCTTGAACTTTTTGTGTTTGAGGATTTAGAAAATCAATATTGATTTTTGTTTCAACATTAGGTTCAATTGGATCATGTGATAGTTTTACATCTAGTGTTCCTTTTTCTGTAGGTAAAACTTGTGATTCAGCAAATGCTGGTATGATTAATAATGGAATCAGCAAAAATGCAAGCAAAATCTTCATACATTAAACTTGAAAACCTGAAATAAAAATTGTACTCTATTTTTCAAATAAAAAAAAATTCCTACGCATAGAAATCCTGTACCATATTTAAATATGGAATGAACTCAATTTCAACATTGTATAACAAGTTTGCATTATTCATTTCAATTATTGGTATTTTTTCGATTGCCACTATTCTTCCTGATGCATTTGGACATGGGCTTGGCGGAGATCAAGCTGAACCGCTATCATTTGGAGATATGGAGGTAACTGTTAGAACGCAACTGAGTCCATCTGATATTACAGTTGGAGAAATTGATTCTGCTAATATGCAAGTACGTTTTTTTGATACTTTAACTGATAAGAATCTTGAAAAAGTGACATATAGAATAGAAGTTTGGCAAAGTGGTGAACTTTTAGCTAGAAATTTGTTTTATGATATGGATGGAAGACTAGATGTTAAAATCAAACCACAGTCTAGTTGTAATAAAGATAATCTTCATGAATGTTCAATTTATGGTGGATCTCAACATGTTAGTGCCCCTGGCGCTTTATATGTACAAGGGGCATCTTGTACTGATGAGAATTTAGATATCTGCGCAAGACCTTCAATCACGGGTCCAATATTTGTAAAAGGTGGATTGTACAAGATTAGGGTAGACATTGAAGCTGCCACTAGTCCAAGAACAGTACTAGCTAACTTGTTAAGTTATGAGACTTTTGTAAGTGTTGCACAAGAACAAAACTTTTCTTTCCAGACCGCAAATGCTGAAGAAGTTCCAGTTGTTATAAAGACATACTATGATGATGTTGACAATTTCAAATTCGATAAATCCGATAATTCAATTTCGTTTGACATGCCATTTGATTGGAGTCCAGATTATGTTAACTTGGTACAAGTAGTACATGAAGAAGTACGAGTTCCAAAAACATTTGCACCGTATGCAGAAGGAAAACAATTCAAAGGATATGTTAATGGTGTTGAAATTGATCAGAGAGCATTACTGAATGATCCATACTCATATGATGATACAAACATTGTTCATTTCTTAATTACTAAAAATGACTTAGAAAAAATTAATGCATCACTTGGCCCTTCAAACTATGATAATCAAAAAATGGACTTGAAATTAGTTCCATTAGCAGAAACTACAAAAAGTTCTACCGAATTTTATCTTGTAGATACCAAAAACTATGAAAAAGTTCCAACAACTGTTAACATAGCTTGGGATGGAAAATATGGAGCTAATCAAGAAATTCCGTTTGAATTTACATTCTTTGATGAAAATAGAGATTTAATCAAAGATGTAAGATATGCTTATGTTGTTTTAGATGAATTTGATAAAGAAATTGCCAGAAATGATGGAGATGATCCAGATAACCCAGGAATAATGTCTATTGAAGGATTAGACATTCAAAGAATCTATGTTCCATCTCAGGGTCAAATTCGAGTTGATATTCTAGTTTATGGAACAGGATTAGATTATGATCCAACCTATGCTGGAATTGGCTCTGCAATTATTGAAATTGGTCCTGGTTCTACTACTATCCCTTCAGTTCCTGAAAAAGCACCAATTCCTAGTTGGATTAAAAACAATGCAGAGTGGTGGGCAGCAGGACAAATCGATGACGATTCCTTTGTGCAAGGCATTCAATATCTCATTAAAGAAAAAATCATGAAGATTCCACCAACCACTCAAGGAACTGGTGGAACCACAAATAACATTCCTAGTTGGATTAAAAACAATGCAGAGTGGTGGGCAGCAGGACAAATCGATGACGATTCCTTTGTGCAAGGCATTCAATATCTAATCAAAGAAGGAATTATGAAAATTCAATCATAGGTTTTTAAATAAATTCTGTTAAGTGTTAGTATTATGAAAGACATCAATGACATCATGCCAAAAATTCCAAACATGAGATGGGGAGCTTTGATGAACAAAGCACCAACAAGTGAAAAAGTAAAAGAGATGAATGAAATTTTTCCAGACAATGGAAAATGGCATACTGTATTTGAAGAGCAAGATCAAATTACAATCGATGGAAAAGAAATACGCAAAAAAGATCCAAACAAGTGGACATAGCTTGAAAAGTTTCTTCTTATTTGCTATTCTAATATTTCTCTCTGTATTTGTATTTGATAGTGCATTTGGTCATGGTGTAGGCAGCGAAACTTTTCCACCTGTTGTTCTAAATGGAAAACAAGTTACTCTAGAAATTTCATCTTCAAAAAATGATCCTGAAAAAAATGATGATCAACAAATTTCCATTTCAATGATTGATTTTGATTCTAAAATTACATTACGTGATGTTACATTTTTAATTAAATCTTATCGTGGTGAAACTTTTCTGTTTGAGCAAGAATTCAAGGCAGATAATGGATTCATAGTTTTTAATTTTGTATCTGAAGATTCTGATACTGTTGTAATTGAAGAAGTTTCAGATAATGGACTTTTTGGCTCTTTACTAGGATTAGAAAGCAGAATGATTAATGTAAAAGGACCAAAACTCAGTGAAGGTGGCTTATACAAATTCGATATTAGTATACTTACAGCTGATGGTTATTCCCAAAAATTAGCAGAACCCCTTATCTTTAATGCTGGAATATCTGTTGCTCAAACTACTACACACAATTTTGTTGATCCAAATTTTGGTGAACAAACTATTGATATAGTTACATACTATGATGAAATTTCGGATTTTAATTATGATTCTCACTCAAAAGAAATCAGTTATTCTATGCCTTTTGAGTGGAGCGAATCTAACATCAATCAAACATCCGTTGTTCATGAAGAACTTGTAATTCCAAAAACATTTGGTGATTTACTAGTATCTGGATTTTCAATGTATGTAAATGGAATCAAGTTATCTGATGATGTTACAACTATTGATGATTTTTTCTCTGATGGACGTGTAGTTCATTTTATTATTTATCAAAAAGAACTGCTAAACATATTTGAAAATGGCTCTAATCAAAACCAAATGAATTTTGTGATAAAACCTGATCGTGATTACGTTCATTTGAGCTCAGTTACAGAAAATGGACAATTTAGAATTCTAGTAACTATGGAACCTGAAAATTTAACATCAAATTCTAATGCCAAGATAATTTTTGATATAACTGATATCTTCTTAAAGAACAAACCTGTTTCTACAACTTATGATTTTTCAGTTACCCAAAATGAAAAAATAATTTTTGAGCAAAGTGGAATTAGTACAGATTCTAAAGATAAACATAACATTGCAGAATTTATGGTTCCTCAAAATATCTCCGGAATTGTCAATTTGAATTTTTATAATTTAGACAATAATGATCTTGCAAAAACTATGATTCCCATTGTAATTAATAGAGTTACAAACCAAAATGAAATTTTGATACCTGATTGGATCAGAAACAATGCATTGTGGTGGTCTGAAGAACAAATTGATGATAATACATTCATTCAAGGAATAGAATATCTGATAAAAAACAATATCATTGTAATTCCTCAAACACAACAAGAAACAACAGATGTTCAAGAGATTCCATCATGGATCAGAAACAATGCAGAGTGGTGGGCAGCAGGACAAATTGATGATAATACCTTTTTTCAAGGACTGGAATTTTTAATCAAGAAAGGAATCATTCATGTTTGATCGATACTAGTTCGAGAAATGAACCAGTCGCTTTAAATGAATAATTGAGTAATTATCATTACTTTGTTTAGGCCTGAAACAATTCTTGAAAGAAAGTCAACTCTATTTTCAATTGTAGTTACTGGTGTAATCGCAATTTTGGCTTTGCCTATCATTGTTCCACATTTGTTCCATGGGTATCATCTTGCTCATATTTTCTTGCATGTTGGAGGAATCACACTTGCAGTATTCATTACAGTTCTTGCAGTATTTGCATACTATAGATTGAAGACTAAACGACTCTTACTAAGTGCAATAGCATTTGCAAATTTTATTGGGGCTGAAGTTGTTTTACTAGTTGACGCCACTTGGCCAACTGTCTTTGATCTTGATATGATGTCGATTTCTGAGGTAGGACATTTATTGACATTTGTGACATTAGGATTATTGGCATTAGGAGTGTTTAGAAATGACTGATAGAGATATACAAATTCAACAAATCATAGAACAAAATCCTGGAATTCAATTCCGTGAAATTATGCGTTCATCTGGATTAAAAAATGGAGTACTCAGTCACTATCTTGGAAAATTAGAAAAAAACGGAATCATCAAAGCTCATCGCGGTCCACGACAAGTAAGATTTTATCCACCACAAATTACTGAATCTGAATCAATTGCAATCAAAGCTTTGCGAAAACAGACTCCTCGTGATTTGCTTCTAGCATTAATAGAAAATGATGGATCAGAATTTTCTGAATTAGTTAAGGCAGTTAAAAAATCACCATCAACTGTTTCACTATATCTATCACAACTTGTAGATGATGAATTAGTAGAAATAAAATTCATCCATCTCAAAAAAAGATATCATATTAAAGCAAGAGATATCATAGATAAATTAATTGAAGACTATAGACCAAGCATACTTGAGAAACCAACCTCTGGGTTTGAAGATATTTTCAACTCCTTCTAGAATTTCACAACTAATCATTCCTATGTTTTTAGGATTATTCATTCTTCTGTTACTTCCTACAATTGCATATGCTGATATTTTCATACCTGATAGTGAATATGCTGGATATTATGATTATGAAGGAGTTTATACTGTTGTTGGAAATGTAAAAAATCAAAATGATTTTGCATTAATTCCAATAATTACAATATCTGTTATTGATAATGATCAGAAAAAAATTACTCATACATTACATCATGTACCTATACCTGCAATGACTGATATTCCATTTAAATTAAAATTTCCAGAAATTCGTGGTGATAATCCTGTCTTGCTAAATGCTGAATTAGATTATTCTAAAACCAAAAAAGATTCTGTCCCTATACAAATTATCTATGATAAAACTCTGATTACTCATGAAGATGGTCATGTTACTGGTAGAATAACAAATATTGGAAATCACACAGTATACAATCCTAAAATATTTGCGATTGTTCATGGCTATGAAAAATATATTTTAGATGTTGCTCAAAATATAAAACCAATTGAAAAGATTGAGCCAGGGCAAATACTGAACTTTACAATATATCCTGATCCTTCTGTATCTGAACCTGTTCGTTTCTATTCATGTTTTGCACCTGTTGATACTACTGTGATTCCTGTAACTGCAAAGAAAAATGGCGGTGATTTTGATTTTAGATATGATTCAGGTGCATGGTATTCTGCTGCAAAGTTTGATGAGAAAGGAACAACGATGAGTATTCGTGGGTATAACAGCTATCCATTAGAGACGTATGCCAATTTTGAATTTCCTCCAATTTCAGGAAATGAAAAATTCTCTGTAACCCTAAATGATGAACCTGTTGATTTTATTCAAAGCATAGATGAGATGGGATTTTGGCATGTAGCATTTAATGTGGGTCCAACATCACAAGGTACACTCAAAATTTCAGGTTTTGATAAAGGATTACCACCTGAGATGCCAAAAATTCCTCAATGGATCAAGACTAATGCTAATTGGTGGATAACAAACCAAATCACTGATTCAGAATTTCTTGAAGGAATTGACTTTTTGTTTGAAAAACAAATTGTTTCTGTTCCTGAACGAGATGTAATTTCAGAATCACAATGGAAAATCCCATCTTGGGTAAAAAATTCTGCAGGATGGTGGTCTGAAGAAAAAATTACCGACGATGAGTTTCTAAATATAATTGAGAATCTTGTAAAGAGAAAAATAATAATTGTATAGAAAGTTAAGCAACTATTCTATATCTACCGTAAATAACATATGCATCAATTAGTAACAATCCTATCGAAGCAGCTATAAACCAATCTCTAATAGTTGAATATTCCATTTCATATTCAAGATTAGAACTTAGAGTGAAAAATATTTCATTGAGTGTTTGTTCATCAAGTGATTTGTAATAGTTTCCACCTGTCTCTTGTGCAATTGTAACAAGTGTATCTTCATCTAATTGTGCATATTGTGGTTCTCCATAGATGTCATCTCTTAGATAAACTGGTTCAACTGAACCTAAACCAATTGTATGAATTTGAACACTGTTAATCTTTGCATAATCTATTGCTTCTTCTGGTGTTATTAGTCCTGAATTATGAACACCATCACTTAGTAAAATTATGATACCTTTTTTGTCAGGAATTGATGAAGCCATATCAATTCCTAACGCTAATCCATCACCAATTGCAGTAGCTCCTTGACCCTGTTCAATTGATGAAATTGCATTTACAGTCTTTTCTTTGTCTGGTGAAAGATATGAGATTGTGGTAGCTCCTGATTCAAACAAAACAACTCCAACATTGTTTTGTTGACCAATTTTTGTTACCAAATTACTAATTGCACCTTTTGCAGCATCTAGGCGTGTAGGTGTATAATCTGAGGCTGCCATACTCTCTGAACCATCTAAAACTATGCTCAAATTGATGCCTTTTTCAACTGATAATGTTGGAATCTGAGGATTTGCCAATCCTATAATGGCCAATCCTAGAATTCCCATCATCAATACAAATGGCAAATGTTTTCTTAGAAAATTTTTCCCCATAATTGATTTTTTCACAATTTTTAATGAACTGAATTTTAGAATTGATTCCTTTTTTTCAGAGTTATACTTTGAATATAAAATGTATAGTGCAGGAATTACCAAAAGCAAAAGCAATGCATAAAGAAATTCAAACTCAATCTGCATTAGTTTCTACCTCTTTTTTTGCTTCTAACATATCGATTAAATGTTATATCAAATGATTCCTCATTTGAAAGACTAAGAAAATCAATTCCCATCTTTCTCATCTCAAATTCATTTTGTTTTCTTGTTTCTTTGATTAGATTAGAATATTCTTTTTGAAATTTTTTATCCGAAGTATTTACAAGAATTTGTTCTTCTGATTCTGCATCTTCTAAATACACATGACCCATTTCAGGAATTTCTGTCTCACGAATATCAGAAATATTGACAAGAACAATTTGATGCTTGAATTTTAATAATTTTAATGGTTTTACAAAAGAATCTGAAATAAAATCTGAAACAATAAAAACCACACTTCTTTTCTTTAGATTTTTTTGTAATTCAGAAAGTGATTTAAAAATATCAGTATGCGTACTTTTTGTTTGATAATCTAATAATTCTTTAAGAATTTCCATCATGTGTCTTTTTCCTTTTTTAGCTGGAACGAATTTTTCAAGTGAATCTGTAAAAAGACCCATTCCAACCCTATCATTATTTTTTAATGCTGAAAACATTAACGAAGCTGCTACTTCAAAACCTAATTCCTTTTTACTTTTAATGTAACCAAAATCATTAGATGCTGACATGTCAATTACTACAAAAACATTAAGTTCTTTTTCTTCAACAAACTCTTTGACAAAAAGATCATTATACCTGGCTGAAACATTCCAATCAATTCTTCTTGCATCATCACCTGCCGCATACTCACGAACTTCAGAAAATTCTATTCCTCCACCTCTAAATCTAGATCTATAGGCGCCAGAATCCATACCTTCAACTAGATTTTTAGTCTTAATTTCCAGATCTTTGACCTGCTTTAGTAATTCAGAAAGTTGACTCATTTCTAAGGTGGACTAATTTTCTCTAAAACAAAGTCAATTATTTTATCAGGATTTATTCCATTTGCTTCAGCTTCAAAAGTCAAAATTATTCTGTGACGTAAAACTTCATGTGCAACTTCTTTTACATCCTCAGGAATTATGAAACCTCTTCCATTTAGTAATGCATTTGCTTTTGCAGTTCTCATTAACCAAATTGAAGCTCTTGGTGATGCACCAAATTCAATCATATTTTCTAAATCTAAATCATAATCTTTTGGATTTCTTGTAGCGTTTACAATATCTGCAATATATTCAGTAATTACTTTGTCTGCATAGATTTTTTCATTGAACTTTTGAATTTCAATTATTTCTGATGGACTAACTAATGATTTAACTGAATTCGAATTATTAGAAGAATTTCTTTCAATTATTTCAAGCTCTTCTTGCTTTGATGGATAATCAATTAGAATTTTTAAAGCAAATCTATCTACTTGAGCCTCTGGAAGTTTGTATGTTCCCTCATTTTCAATTGGATTCTGTGTAGCTAAAACTAGAAATGGTTTTTTTAATTCATACGTATCTCCATGAATTGTGACATTTCTTTCTTGCATTGCTTCAAGTAATGCTGATTGAACTTTTGGTGGTGCACGATTAATCTCATCAGCTAGAACAAAATTATGAAAAATAGGACCTTTCTGAGTTACAAATGATCCTGAAACATTTTTGTAAATTTTTGTTCCCAAAATATCTGCTGGAAGCAAGTCTGGTGTAAATTGAATTCTTACATGATCAACACTGAATATTTGTGACATGGTTTTAACCATCAATGTTTTTGCTAAACCTGGAACACTCTCAAGTAAAACATGTCCATCAGAAATTATAGAGATGAGAATTTTTTTTAGTGCATCTTGCTGCCCAATAATGACTTTATGAGATTCATCAAAAACTCCATTTAGTTTTTCGGCGTATTTTTGAGCCTCTTTGTTCAAGTCCTGAATTTCCTTATTTGATACTGAATAATTTACGTGATTTTCTCTTAGAGCCATGTCTTAAGATATTCATTTTTGAATTAATAGGAGACTGGTTCATTCGAAAAATGTACCAATTTCGATTAAAGGAAAATTTGACATTTTATAGTAAGAATTGTTGAAAATACTTTTTTTTGCACCCCTAATTTTTCTTGTAAATCCTGTTTTTGCAGATGGTAATGAAATCCAAATGGATTGGTTAATTGAAGGACAAATTGATAAAAAAAGTGTAACCTCTCAACAAGATGAGATTGTTTCAAATTATGAAGAACTTGCAATCAAAGATACAAAACCAATCTATGACAAATTCATTACTAATAATCAATATTCTATTGGCGAATACAAAATTACTATTGATTCAGAAGAAGGTCAAATACTTAATGGAGTGTTAGTTGAACAGCGAGATCTTAGACATGAAAGTTTTCAACAAAAAATAAAATATTATGATAGATTTTCAGATGGTTATGTGGAAATAGCTGAAGCACTGTTAGATCCAATAGGTAATAGCAAATACATTATTCAAGGAAGATCACTTGATTACAATCCTAATTCTAATTTGGAACTTTTTGTACTTGAACGTGGATATTCTATGGATAATTTAGAAGCTATTCCCAATGATATCTTTACTCCTAAAGAATTTACATTAGGACGAGCATTAATGGCTGACGCCATAAGAAATGGTGAGGGTGAATTTGATCTTAGAGAATATTCACCAAACTATTTGTTGCTAAATAAGGAACAAATTCAAGAAAAAATGTTAGATGCATTTACAGAGCAAACCTCACAAATGTTTAATGAAATAATATCTGGTGAACAATCTGAATCAAGCACTGTTCCAAATATTGGAGTTGCAGTTTCACAACCATCTAGAGATTCTGAAAATATATTTGATAATTTCAAATTTGAACAACCAAAGTTTGAAAACACACGACATATTCGTGATTCATTACAGAGTAACCCATTCCAAGTAATTCCACCTTCACAAGAATTTGAAAATATATCATTACTCTTGATAATACCTGTATTTGTTTCATTGGCAGTATTTGGATATCTTATGCATAAACAATTGAAAGAAAGAAAGCCTGAAGAACCTGTCTTGCTAGTTTCCTCACCTCAAACTGATTTCAGAGAATTAACACATGATATGCTTAGAAAATCATCCAATCTATATGAAAATAATAAACAAAAAGAAGCTCACGAAATTCTCAGTCAAGCCATACGCTACTACTATTCTCAAAATTTGGGAATCTACAAAGAGATAACTAATTTTGAACTGTTATCAATTCTAAGAGAATTAAAAGCAACTGAATATGATAAAGTGAAAGATTGCCTTTTACTTTGTGGAAGTGTAGAATATGCGAAATACAAGTCAAATAATGACGAGTTTAAGAGCGCATTATCAAATTTCTCAAAAGAGGTCAGTCTTTGATGATTAATCTCAAATCCAGTTTATTGTTAGGACTGACCATTTTCTTTGTTTTACTCTCATTTACTGGTCAAGCTTTTGGTCAAAACATGGGAGAAATTCCTCCTTGGGTTAAACAGGCAACTGAAATCTGGGTTGATGGTCAAATTTCAGATGCAGAATTTTTGGCATTAATTGAAAATGTTCTTGAAAAAAACATCATACCTGAAGAAATAGAATCAAAAAAAGTTCTAAAATATACTGCAAAAACTGTGATACATGATATCCCAGAACAATACGAAGAAAAAACTTCTGAATTAATTCCCCATTGGGTAAAAGACCGAGCAGAATGGTGGGTTGAAGGAAAAATTAACGATGATCAATTCCTTAGAACAATACATTACTTGAGAGAAGTTGGGTACTTGGAATATACTCCAGAAAAAAGTATTTTCTCAGATGATCAAACCATTCAATCAAGTTTAGAAAAATTTCTGTTAAATGACAAAGAAATTTTGAAGATTACCAAGCAAACAAAATGGAGACTACTCTCAACTGAATATGAATTTGAAGAAAAAGAAGGAGTTGTTGACTCTGTAAAATTAATTTTTACTGATATAACTAGAGTATACGAGCCTACATTTTACAAATTTAAAGTCCCTTCGATAACCTTACAGATTTCTGAATTTAATAATCTAAATGATTTAGATAATTATTGGAATTCTTTTGGTGAAAGAAGTAAAAAAGAAATTTTTGATTCATCATATCTAACAGGAAATCCCAATGAAAATTCCCAATGCTTATTCAATTATAATTCAAAAGGTGCTGTTACATCTTGTATTTATGATAATTTGATTTTCCAAGTAATCATATTTGATCAACATGGTGAACATTTTGATTATGATACTAATAATCTGATTTTAGATGAAACTGAACCTACCAGTAGATTTGCAAATGAAATTTTGAAAAAAATTAGTTATTACAAAAATGATTACATAAATTCTCAACTATATCACATATTAGAAAATACAAATCAAAATAAAAATTCAGATAAATCTTCTAATGGGGCTCAAACTGTACCAAAATCTATAGAGCCTGAAGAATCTGCAATTAGGGGAGTAGAGAATTTTTCATGTACTCGTGATGACTTTGGTTTGGTAACAATTTCAGGTCAATATTATAATGATAATACAAGACGTGCTCAAGTTGATCTGATAATTTCATTTTTGGATAATGAAGGAACTGAAATAGCTAAATCTAGTACAACATTTAATGATCTTAAAGAATTTGAATCAAAAAGATTTGTAGGTCATTCAAAATGGAATGAAAATTTCCATTCTTGTCAAATTGAAATAGAATAGAATATTATCTGGTACATTTATCGAATGAACCATCTGTATTATATTCAAAATTCTGCTTTACATTATCATATGACACAAAGTATTAAGTCAATGGCAATTTTTGTTTTTATGGTAATTCTAGTATCATCTATTTCTATACAATCTGTATATGCTGAATCTGGTTTTACAAATGTTAAAAAAACTGCTGGAGTAATTATGATGTTTTGTGCTAATGAAGTTTTTACCCTTCAAGAATGTAATGAGCGATACGAAGGAATTGGATGGACTGATAGAATTAATGTTTTAATTTATGCACCTGGATGGAATGAAGATGAAGATAAGATTGAGCAAATTGGTGGCGCATCAAATCCACTTGATGTTTATACTGATGCTGCCCGTGTAGATAATGTAGAATTTTCAGAAACTGGTCCTGATACAGGAATTTTCATGGGTGTTGTAAAATTAACAGGAGAAATGGGTTATGTTGTTCATGATACCTATCTTACTACAGTCACAACACCTGGAATGACCATGGACAATGATGGTATGAGGATGCAAATGGTAATGGGTCAAGGAATGATGATGGTGAATGGTGTGGCTGACCCAATTTCATCACATGATCGTGCAGTAATGATTGCTACCTCACCAACAGAAGGCCGTGTAACTGTTGCTTGGGAATTCAATGACGATGAAGTAGTTATGAAATCTGCATATTATGGATGGCAAATAGGTCAAGCAGAATTTAACAAAGATGTCTACGATGTAAATGAAAAAGTATCATTTTTCATAAGAGACAATGATCTGTGGAAACACCACAGAGAATTTTTCACAAATTATGTTAAAGTATATTCTGATTCAGATAGAAGTGGAATCAATGTTGGAGTTCAATTTGTAAAAGATATGGAACATGCAACAGTTGAAGATGGATTCAATGATCGACACTTGACAGAACCTGCTGCTAGCTCATTAACCAAATACACTCCTGATGGTGAATGGAAGACATACTTTTGGACAGAACCAGGCGGTGTGATCGGTGTTGATCAAGATTATGATTTGAATTTGATGGTACATGATGGTTTAACCGATATCCACGAAATGGGATTGGCATATGATATGGATATCTATCTTAATGGAGAATTAGTAGAGTCTAGAAATGATCGATATTCAGTTGATGGACAAGGTGTAGAACCAATTAGATTTGATGAACGTGGTTCAGCAAAAATTGTGATTTCTAACATTTTTGATCAAAGTGATCAAGAAGTCAATTTCTCCTTCCAAGTTGCTCCTGAAGCAATTCTAAAAGAAGTTGTACCTAGACATCACTCTTTTGAAGAAGGAGGTACACCAATTGAATTTGTAGGATATGAACATCCTCACCATATCAATTATCTTCCAGGGGAATTCTATTTGACTACTGATGATTCTTCCCAAGAACAAAATCAACTAAGAGTTTCAAATGGTGATACAATTTACATAGAATATGAAGACCTTACATTACCAAGACCATACACAACATCTGATACTTTGGAAATAGTTGCAAAAACTCTAGTTCTAGACACTGGAGTTACTATGGTTTCAGATGATTCAGAAATATTTGTAGAAAAACCAGGAGTAAAAATTACTCCTGTTTCAGCAGACACTGATATTCCTAGTTGGGTAAAGAAAAACGCAGCATGGTGGTCTAATGGACAAATAAATGATCCTGACTTTGCTAAAGGAATTGAATACCTAGTTCAAGAAAATATAATCAGTGTTCCAACAACAGATGAGAACATTGATGAGAGTGAGGTTAATCTAACTTCAATTCCAACATGGGTTAGAAACAACGCAGCATGGTGGTCAGAAGGTCATTTGACAGATGTTGAATTTGCAAATGGAATTCAATACTTGGTTTCTTCGGGATTAATCAAAGTATAGGAATTTTTGTTACCTTAAAATAATTTAATTCTAAATGATTTACATGAATCTAAAATTCTTGATTGTAATCTTTTCTGTAATTATTATTTCCAGTTCAATTCAATTTGCATATGCAGGAGGCTCAGGTAGTGAAGAAAGTGACATTCTTTTCATTAATGAAAATTATTTTAAAATCAAACTTGAAACAAATCCTTCTATTTTAGAAGGCAATGAAAATCAAATCACTTTTGATATAACTACCATTAATGATGATACTCAAAAAATAGTTTCAGCAGTAGAGTACAAAATTGAGATTTTTGATGGTCAAGGAAACTTGATTTTAGATTTTGATGCCTTTTCTCCTGATGAAAAATTGGAAACAAAAATTGTACCTAGTGAATCCCTGAATTTTTCAGGTGAAACAACAGAGAATGGCTTTTGGTTAGGCTCAAATCAGTCACCACTAACCATTGAGGCTCCTCTATTTCTGCAAGGTGGATTAGTTGATGCAAAAATCACCATTTTATCAATTAATTCAATACCTGTTTCAGGAAATGAGACAACTTTTCAAATTATGTTTACTATGGGAGAATTTATCCCGTTTTCCACAGAAATTGATGATACAACACATGATCTAATGTTTGCTACGTATTTTGATAAAATTGAAGAATTTAATTATGACAGTAAAAACAAAAAGCTTACTGCCCAAATGCCATTTAATTGGGATAGGGAATTTATTGAATCAATTCCGTTTGTTCATGCTGAATACTATATTCCAAAAACAGTTGATATTTTCGAAGATCATGAAATTTTGTTAACAGTAAATGATATTTCATACTTTGGAACAATAGATCGTTCAGGTGATGATGAAATTGTTGTCCACTTTTTACTTTCATCAAAAAAATTACTCAAAATGTTTGATGAAGCTAGCTCAAATCAAAATGATAAAATGATCTTTGGAATAAAATCCGGTAATGCACGAGATATTCAAAAAGAAAATGCGTCATTAGAAGATGGTGACAAAGTAATTGTGTTATCTAGTGAAGAAGATTGGAAATTCCATTTGTCATTGACTCCAAAGGGCCAAATTAATCCTGGTAATGAAATTACATTACACATTGAATTTCATGATCCAATTACAAACTCTATTATCAAACAAAACGTATATGATCTTGAAATTTTTCTAAATGGAAAGATAATTGAATCAATGAAAGGATTAGATGCATATGACGGAACTGATTCAGTAAAAGTAACTTTTGATGATGTTGGTTCTGTTATTGCAAGAATTTCTAATGTAAATAATTTTGGTACTGCTGGAGAATTTGCATTTAGAGTTTCAGAACCAAAAGAAGAATTTAGTAGTGATTATGTTGTTGATATTGCAAAGGGATCATATCTTCCAGGATGTGAAAAAAATAATTCATGTTATATTCCTCAATCAATAACTATTCAACCTAGTCAAGTTGTACTTTGGGATAACAAAGATAGTTCAGCACATACTGTAACATCGGGAGCTCCAGATATTGGGACTTCAGGCAGCTTTGACAGCGGAATTGTAGCAGGAGGAGAAAAATTTTCTTTCAAATTTGAAGAAAATGGCTCATTTGATTACTACTGCACCCTTCATCCTTGGATGATAGGCACAATAATTGTAGGTGAATCTACTCCCACTGTCCCTGAATGGATTAAGAACAACGCAGGCTGGTGGGCAGAAGGGGCAATAGATGATCAAGCCTTTGTACAAGGAATTCAATATTTGATTACAAATGGAATTTTAGATATTCCACAAACTGAATCAGAAGGAACATCAGGAAATGAAATCCCATCTTGGATTAAGAACAACGCAGGCTGGTGGGCAGAAGGGGCAATAGATGATCAAGCCTTTGTACAAGGAATTCAATATTTGATTAGTAATGGGATTTTACAAGTATAATCTGTTCTTTGTTATTCATACCAGTTCATCCTACGAATGTACCAATTCTGTTTTTATCTATTGAAGTATAGTAATATCATACAGGCCATAGTTAGATGAGAAACAGAGGAGTCATAGTACCAGTTTCTCATCTTATTTTTCTAAATTAATGAAATTTTAATAAAAACAGGATTTTTACAAATTTAAATCTAATAATCTTATTATACAAATTTTATTCAAACAAAATAACTAATGTTACCAATACGCGATGAAAACCCACATCCTCCAGGATTCAAACCAAAAGTAACTATTGGTTTAATCATAATGAATGTTGTAATATTTTTCTATGAAATAGCTGTCACTGGTCAATTTTGGGAATTTTCTAATCAACAAGCTGCATTCATGTTTTTTGAGTGGGGTGCAGTTCCAGGTTGTATTACTGGCTTTACATCTGTGATACAACCTGGAGTCTCATGCCCTGACATGTCTTACATTTCTTTATTCAGTTCTATTTTCATGCATGGTGGTTTGATGCATCTTGGTGGTAACATGTTGTTTTTATGGATTTTTGGAGATAACATAGAGCTAAAGTTTGGCAAAGCAAAATTTCTTTTAATTTATCTTGGATGGGGAATTGGTGCAGGTTTAGCTCATGTCGTAATAGATCCAACAAGCTCCATTCCTGCTGTAGGCGCATCGGGAGCAATATCTGGTGTACTTGGCGCATATCTTGCAGTCTTTCCTAGAGTTCGAATCACTACTTTTCTAATGCTAGGATTCATCTGGAGAACTATGCATATTCAGGCAAAATGGTTCTTACCATTTTGGTTGGTATTTCAAAATCTATTACCGTTTTTCATAGGTGGCTTTGGTGTTGCAGGCGGCGGTGTTGCATATATGGCTCACATTGGAGGATTTGCAATTGGATTTGCAACTGGATACCTATACAAGAAAACACATAGCTCTGAGTACACTTATGGAACAAGATATGGTTACAGACCAGATTATTGAAAGAATAAATCACTGATTCTGTTTGCAATTCACATGCCTTTGATTACAGTATCAATGTATCCTGGTAGAACTCAGGAACAAAAAGATGAATATGCAAAAGCAATCACAAAATCAGCAGTTGAGATTCTAAAAACAAAAGAAAGTCACGTAATTGTTGTTTTTGAAGACAATCCTAAAGAAAATTGGTTCTTAGCAGGAAACCAACTTTAATTATTTTTAAAAAATATTTGACTGGAAAGTATCTCTCCAGTCAAAGGATGACATACACACTATGATCGGTTTGTATTGTATAGGATTAGTTTGCATAATAAGAAAATGGTACATTTCTAATTTGTACCACAAGTTTATCCTTTTATTATAACACAATTAACCAATTTTATGAAAGTTGCAGTAGTTCAATTCAAAGCATCAACTAGTAAAGAGGATAATCTCAAAAAAATCATTTCATACATTTCAAAAGCTGCATCAAAAAATGCAACGTTATGTGCATTTCCAGAGTTTATGATGTTTTATACAAATTCATCTCAAACTGCCAAACAACTAGCAAAATTAGCTGAAACAATTAATGGAAATTTTGTTTCAACAATTGCAAAGACTGCAAAAGAAAATAAAATTCAAGTTGTAGGTTCATTTTATGAGAAGAGTAGAAAAAAAGATAGAGTTTATGATACTGCATTTGTGATTGACAAATCTGGTAAGATAATCTCCACATATAGAAAAATTCATCTTTATGATGCGTTAGGATTCAAAGAATCTGACAAAATGATATCAGGCTCAAAAATCACAAAGCCAATCAAAACATCTGTTGGAAGAATTGGCATGATGATCTGTTATGATTTAAGATTTCCAGAAATGTCCAGATCACTTGCATCTGCAGGCTCTGAAGTTCTAGTTGCACCGTCTGCTTGGGTTAAAGGAAATATGAAAGAAGAACATTGGATTACAATAAACAAAACACGTGCAATTGAAAATGGATGCTATGTCATATCTCCGGATCAAGTTGGAAATATCTATTGTGGACGAAGTCTAGTAGTTGATCCGTATGGGAAAATCTTACTTGATATGAAAAAGAAACAAGGAATTGGTTTTGTAAATATAGATTTGAACAAAGTAAAACAAACACGAAAAATTTTACCTTTACTTAAAAACAGAAGAACCGATATTTATCCTACTTTGAAGATTTAGTTTTTCTGCTGTCACAATTAAAATTCCCACATTGTTTTGTCCACTTTTGATTTCGTGAGTAACGAAAAATTATCATTGGCCATTTACATATATCACAAGGCATCTTAGTTGCCCGCATTCTTGCTTTTTGTAATAACGGTGATGACGCTTTGCATCCGCCATAAAAGTTTGAACAGCCCATGAATCGTTTTCTTGTAGATTTAGATCTAATCACCATTAACTCCCCCATCTTGCATTCAGGACATGGAACCAGTCCGTTTTTAGGAGAATTTGTTCCAAGAATAATGTATTTTTTCTCCTTTGATGACCAAGAGAGAAATCCGTTACTGTCAAAATACTGAATTATTTCTTTTTTGAAAATATTCGTTCTTGATTTTGTAGTCTTGACTACGTGTCTCATAATCGGTTTTTTTACCTGAACGGTTTTGAGATTTGATTTTCTTGGCATTATCTATGATGGATTTACTAAAACAATTTTTATAGGGAAATGGGTCAGTGACATTTGTGGAAAAGGTTTGTGTTCTTGGCGCTGGTAGCACCAAATATGGAAAATTAAGTGAAAGTATAGCCGATATTACTACTCAAGCATCAGTTTCAGCCATAGAAAATGCTGGAATCTCTCCAAAAGATATCAAAGCCTCTTACATTTCAAATGTCTTTGGAGTAGCTGACAAACAGGTCCACATTGGTCCTGTCTTAATGAGTAGATTAGGAATTCCCGATAAACCATCATTAACAATAGAATCTGCATGTGGTAGTGGTTCTGTATCTTTTAGAGAAGCATATGCTAATGTTGCAGCCGGATTTTATGATTGCCTTCTTGTTACAGGTGTTGAAAAAGTAACTCATACTGGAACTGAATGGACTACAACTTACTTTGCATATTGTTCTGACTTTTTCTATGAAGGTCAAGCAGGTGCATCATTTCCTGGTTTGTTTGCGTCTATGGCAAGAGCTTACTTGACAGAGTTTAATGCAACTGAAGAAGACTTTGCAGCAGTTGCAGTAAAGAATCATGACAATGGTTTTCTTAATCCAAAAGCTCACATGCAAAAGAAAATTACAATTGATGATGTAATGAAATCTGCTGTGGTTGCAAGTCCACTAAAACTTTATGATTGTTGTCCATTTTCTGATGGCGCAAGTTCTGTTATTCTTTGTTCTGAAAAATTTGCAAAAGAACATGGAGGTGACTATATTGAGGTTATTGGTTCTGGCAGAGGTGGTTCACCAGCTGCATTACAAGGACGTGAACACATGACAACAATCCCTAGTACAAAGATTGCAGCAGCTGATGCATACAAAATGGCAGGTATCACTGCAAAAGATGTTGATTTTGCAGAAGTACATGATTGTTTTACAATTGCAGAAGTAGTTGACACTGAAGACTTGGGATTCTTTGATAAAGGACAAGGTATACAAGCTGTTCGTGAAGGAAGAACAAAATTAAATTCTGATATTTCAATTAATCCATCAGGTGGTCTTAAATCTAAAGGACATCCAATTGGAGCAACAGGTGTTGGACAAGTAGTAGAAGTATTTGATCAATTAACTGGAAGAGCTGGTGAAAGAACTGTTAAAGATGCAAAAATTGGTTTAACTCATAATTTTGGTGCAACTGGTGCAAGTTGCGCTGTTCACGTATTCCAAAGTGTGTAAAATGACTATTGAAGAACAACTTATTGAATATGCCAAACAAGGCAAGCTTTTAACTCACAAATGTACTGAGTGTGGATATCTTCATCTATCTACTGCATATTATTGCCTAAAATGTGGTAGCAAGGGATTTGAGGATACTGTTTTAGATGGTGTAGGAGTAGTTGCAACTTATACTATAATCACAGTCGCTCCTGCAGGCTTTGAAAAATATACTCCTTATGCTTTTGTTGTACTTCAGTTGGATAACACTGATTTGAGAATATCTGGGTTTATGCCAAATATTGCTACCCCCGCTGATCTACCTGTTGGAACTAGAGCAAAAATTGGTGGTTTTGATGAACGCGGAATCCTCATCGAAAAACAGTAAAATTATTTGCTTGAATTATTAAAAAAAATCAAAATCTTTTCTTAATTATTTTGCATGTCTGATCATTTTCATGTCTGTAGAAATTACATGTGGCAAATGTGGTGAAAAGATCACAAACATGAAGATGCTAAAATCTCTAAAAGATGTCCTTCATCCAACAAATGGAAAATGTCCATCATGTGGACAGAAACTTTCAACATCAGAGTTTTCACTTGATGTTAAAGAAAATTAATACAAATTGATCTCCAATAAAGATCTTTTTACATTTTTAAGAAATATGATCTAAAACCCTAAAAAAATAATCTAGTCACAAGTCTTATTTACTCCTTCACTATAGATGCAATAATGAAACTAAGTAAAGAGGAACTAGAATTAGACATAGACTCTGACTTAGACGCAGACCTGGATTCAGATATTGATGACGATTCAGATCTAGACACAGACCTGGATTCAGATATTGATGACGACTCAGATCCAAAGCGAGGTGGAATCTTACAATCTACTTCAAAACGTGTCAGAATGATCTTTTCTGTCATGGCAAGTCCAAACAGAATCGATATTCTTAGAATCTTAAATTCTAAAGGTCCTTTAACTTACTCTGAATTAAAATCCCTAGCTGGATTCAAATCAAAAAAAGAAAGTGGAAAATTTGCATATCACTTGAGAAAATTACTCAGACAATCACTCGTTGCACTAAACAAATCTGAAAGACGTTACACCATTACAAATCTTGGAAAACTCGTTCTAAGTTTGGCAAGACAAATTGAAGAAAGATCAATTATTGAAAGTGGAAAAATGTATGTTAGAACATCCTCTGAATCGATTGAAGAATTTAATTCTCACAAAATTATTCAATCTCTTGTACGTGAAGGAAGCCTTCCATTAGAACTAGCACAAAAAATTACTGAAGAAGTTGAAAATAGAATTTACAAATATCAGACTACATATCTTACGGGCGCATTAATACGTGAAATGGTTAATTCTGTCCTGCTTGAGCATGGTCATGAGGAATATAGGAACAAACTCGCACGCCTAGGCTTGCCTGTATATGATGTTCAAGAAATGATTTCAAATTTAGATAATGTAGATAACGGTGCTGAAGGCCTCTTGTTTAATACTGGACAGCGAGTATTTGCTGAACATCTTCTAACAAATGTTTTACCAAAAGATGTAGCAGATTCTCATCTTTCTGGAGACTTGCATATTTCAAATCCTGGAATCTGGTCAATGATTCCTGATACAATCTTTGTTAATGTTAAAGAATTAATTGAAGACGGAATTGATCTTGGTGGAAAATATCTTGATGTGTCAAGAATTCCTGCATCAAAACAACTTGATGAAATTACAAGCTCACTATCTGTAGTTATTGCTCTTCTTTCAAAAGAAGCTTCACAAGAAGTAGTACTTGATGGTCTAGTTCCACTATTTACAAAACATTCCAAATCCCTTACAGAACTTGAACAAAAATTAACTGATGCATTTGCAACTGCATCAACAACTTCAAAATACAATAAAACTAGTACCAACGTTTCAATTCGCTTACAACTTGGAGCTGACACAAAAATTATTACATCAATAATTAACGCATACAAAAATTATACAAAGATGACGCCAATCCCAAAAATCGGCTTAATCATTGATGCTGATAAAGGAAAGATTACTGATGTATCACAAGCAGTAGCGGAAATAATTTCAATTGGTGGAAAAATAATGTTTGCTAAAGGACAAACATCAAGCTATGGCATTACAAATGGATCAACAAAAGCTTCTGGTCCGCTCTCAATAACTTTACAATCTGTCTCAATTAATCTTCCAAGATTAGCATTTGAATCAAACAAAGATGAAACTTACTTTAGAGCAAGACTTGCTTTGCTAATGAAACCAGCATTGGCTTCTATGGCATTAAGAAAGAAAGAGATATCCGATCTTACACGAAGAGGTCTAAATCCAATACTTGCAAAGAATACACAATACATGCAAAGAAGTTCTGTATCCTTGGTTGTGAACTTGGTAGGACTCAAAGAAGCAGTCTTTAACATTCTTGGATTCCAAGACAACAAAGAAGGACGAGATATTCTTTACAAAGTCATTGAAACTGCAGTTGATGTAGGTGCCAAAAAAGGCAAAGAATTGGGTGATACAGTAGCAATATCTATGACTGAAACTGAAGGATCTGCCCGTTTTGCAACCCTTGATGGCGAAAAATATGGTAAAAATTCATCACTAAATTCAATGGATTCTGATTTCTATTCTCAAGGTGTAGTCGTAAAAGCATCTGAAGTGTCTGATTTTACTAACAAAAGTGAGCCTATATCTGAATGTAACAAACTCTCAAAACTGCTTAACGGTGGGTTGCTTGTAACATTAGATATTGATAAAAACGCAAAGGTTGAGGAAATCAAAAAATCAATTGAAAAAGCCTCTGAACTCACACCCTCCTTCAAACCAGTAAGACATACTTCAATTTGTGGTGAATGTGGTTTCAAAGATGAACAGTTTGATGACAAGTGTCCAAAGTGTAAGTCACCTTATGTTGTCTGAAAATCGTAAATGATAAACTAGTTCCGATCATTTTTCAAAACTTTTTGATCACTTTTAGATGTCGCGATCATCGTCGACTATAAGTAATATTATGCCAGTATGATGTTCATAGTAGCGGTGTTAAAAATATTGACCCAATAACAGAGCAAGATCAAAATTTTTCGAGCACACAAGTTATATCCATATTCATTCTAACCCTTGCGGGGAGATTATAATGGACAATTCACAAATAGAAAATACGATCACTGAGATCCGTAAGCGCAGTGGCGCAGTAACGGCTTTCAATAAAGATAAAATTTCAAATGCCATTTACAGGGCATTGGCAGCCACCTCTAAAGCCGACCGTGGCGTTGCCGACAAACTAGCAAATGATGTAGTTAACAAGCTAGTCGAGCAAGGATTTACTAGCTCTAGATCACCTACAGTTGAAGATATTCAGGATATTGTAGAATCTACTTTAATCGACAGTGGAAATAGCGATATTGCAAAAGCATACATCGTCTATAGACATGAAAGAAGAAAATTAAGAGATGAAAAAATGAAGGTCTTGAATCTAAAGGCCCTTGACCCAGTCTCAAAGAAATTTGACTTGAATTGTCTGAGAGTTCTAGCCTCTAGATATCTTTTTAGAAATTCAAAAAGTGAGATTATCGAATCTCCAACTCAAATGTTTGAGAGAGTTGCAATTCTAGTCGGAATTGGTGACATGTTATATGATTCACAAATATTTGACAAATCTGGACATAAGAAACAGGATATAGAAGAAGCAAAATCTTATCTTGAAAAACTAGATGCCTTTGATTATAAATTCAAAGTAGGAGATTATTTCTTCAACAAATGGCATTTTAGAGCCCTAATCAATCACTATGTGACTCTGGCAAACAAAGGTCAGATGAAGATTAGTTTCAAAGACGTTTTGACACTCCTAGCAGGAAAGAAGCTTGAAGTTTATGCAGACAAAATCACTGAATACCTAGATCTGATGACTGCACAAGACTTTCTACCAAATTCACCAACAATGATGAATGCTGGTGGAAGACTAGGACAACTTTCAGCATGCTTTGTACTTGGAATGAATGATGGCATGGAAGAAATCATGAAATCTACCTCTGACGCTGCATTAATCTTCAAGTCTGGTGGCGGAGTAGGAATCAACTATTCTGATCTTCGTGAAGAAGGAGACATTGTAGCATCAACATCTGGTGTCGCATCTGGTCCTGTATCTTTCATGAATATCATCAACACTGTAACCGAAGTTGTAAAACAAGGTGGTAAAAGACGTGGTGCAAATATGGGCATCATTGAAGCATGGCATCCTGATGTTGAAAAATTCATTACAAACAAAACAGAAGCAGGAGTTTTAGAGAATTTCAACATAAGTGTTGGAATCTGGGAAGACTTTTGGCATGCACTTGTAAATACTACTGATGGAAACTATGTCCTACGTAGTCCACGTGACAAAAAACCTGTTAAAGAAATCAATGCACACCAACTAATTGATCTAATTGCATTATCTGCATGGAAAAGCGCAGAACCTGGTTTGATCTTCTTTGATCAAATTAACAAATACAACGTATTTGCAAAAGCAAGACAAGCACCATTAAGAGCAACAAATCCATGTGGTGAACAAAGTCTCTATCCATACGAATCATGTAATCTAGGTTCTATCAATTTGGTGAATCTTGCAAAAAGACAAGCAGATGGTTCTTATGAATTTGATTGGCAAGGATATGAAGAGATAATCCGCAAGACAACAAGATTTTTGGATAACATCATTGATGTAAATAACTATCCAGTTCCAGAAATCAATGTAGCATCAAAAGAGTCTAGAAGAATTGGACTTGGAGTTATGGGAGTAGCTGATCTGTTATACAGACTAAAAATCCCATACAATTCTAAAGAAGGTTATGAACTCCAATCAAAACTATCTGAAGCCCTGACATACTATTCAATGGAAGAAAGTGTTGCACTTGCTAATGCTCGTGGTGAATTCCCTCTATGTGCAAAAACAGAATATCCTGAAGGAAAAATTCCAGTATCTGGATATTATGAAAATCCAAAAGACTCTCATTCTTACGAATGGGATCCTCTCATTGAAAAAATCCAAAAGAATGGTATTAGAAATGTCTTAACTACCACAGTAGCCCCAACTGGAACACTATCTATGATTGCAGACTGTTCAAATGGAATGGAGCCTGCATTTGCTCTAGTGTTTGAAAAGAGAGTCACTGTTGGAAGATTCTTCTATACAAACAAGATTCTTGAAGAAGCTCTCAAAGAAGAAGGTCTCTACACTGATGAAATTCTTGAAAAGATCGCAGACAACTACGGTTCATTGAAAGGAATTGAAGAGATTCCACAATGGATGCAAGATGTCTTTGTTACAGCAATGGATATCCATTGGGCCGATCATCTAATGGCTCAAGGTGTATGGCAAGATTGGATTGGAAATGCAATTGCAAAAACAATCAACATGCCATATGATGTAACAGTCGAAGATGTAAAATCTGCATATCTGCTAGCACACGAAATTGGTCTAAAAGGAATGACTGTTTATCGTGATGGCTCTAGACACAAACAAGTTCTTCACATGACAAGTGAGAATGCAACAAAGACATTTGATGTAAGACCAAGTGATTTCATGACTGAATATGTCACCACTCAAATTACAAATCCATACATCAAGTCACAAGTCAACGCTGCACTTGCATTAAAGGTACATGATGAAGAAATCAAATTAGAACCTACTAAAATTGAAGAGGTTTCAGAAGATCGTCTATGTCCAACATGTAAAAACAATCTTGTCTTCGTAGAGGGTTGCAGTATCTGCATTGAATGTGGATACAGTGGTTGTACTTCTGGATAAATAACAGAATCACAACTTTTTTACTTTCTTTTCTTTTTCAATCTGTATGGATAAAAAATTTCTAGGCATTATCGCAGGCATAGCCGTAATAATCGGAATATCTGCAGTTTTATTAACTTCCGATACCGATATCGTTTCTAAACAAACAAATGAAAAAATTGGTCTTGTAATTAATTCCCCAAACCAATCCACAACATTACAAGAATTAGATCAGGTTTACTCAAAAGCTTCTGATGCTGGAATTGGAAGAAGCAATGTCTATCTATTTTGGAATCTGGTAGAACCTGTACGTGGAGAATTTGATTGGAAACAATCTGATATCCTGATGGGTTTGAATGAAAAAAATGATCTCAAAGTTACTCTATATTTTTCCATAATTAATGGTGAAACACTTGGACCTTTTCCTAATTGGATTGGAAAGCCATCTCTTAATTCTATAGGTGAAGACAGAGTTGTTAGCGTATTAGATGAAATATTATCAAGATATGATATTGTAGATACTGTAATTCTAGCAGGACAAACAGAATCCCAATTCAGATTTTATGAACAAAATATTCCAGTATACAAAGATCTATTCAATGGAGTTTATGATAAAATCAAATCAAAACATCCTGATGTAAAAATAGGAAATTCGTTTGCATTACACCAGGTTTTAAATAAAAATTTGCAATATGTTGTGACTGATTTGGCAATTGGTGATTTTATTGCATTTTCTTATTCACCAGTTGATTCTCTAAATGATATTGTAAAAACTCCTGAACAAGCAAAAGAAGAATTAGCCCAAATTTTTGATTTAGCAGGTGATAAACAGGCAGGACTTTTTGAGATTAGCTGGAGCACTTCTGATTTTGTTGGAGGAAATGAAGCAATGCAAACAGAATTTCTAGAAAAATCTTTTGAATTTTACACTGAAAATGAACCTAAAATAGAATTCTTCACTTGGTATAGACAATATGATAGACCTGATGGAACTTGTATAGTTGAGTCTCCTACTATAGGCGAAGATACTCTGACTGTTGGAGGTTCTGGTTTTGGAAGTAGCGAACATGTTGCTGAAAGATTGAGTAATTACATTTGTGATGCTGGATTGATCAATAATGATGGCAATCCCAAATCAAGTTGGAATGAATTTAAGAAGCAAATACAAATGATAAACTAATGATTTCTTTAATCTTGTCTGAATCTTCATTAGAACTTGTTCCAACTGAATTAAAACACCATCCATCAATAATTGCACATGCAAGAAAACTAGGGAAACATCCCTCAGACATCCTACTTGATAATTCGTGGCATTTTGCAGCTATGAAAGGAATTGAAAATGAATTAAAAAGAGGCAGACCTGATCTAGTGCATTTTTCAATACTGGAAGCTACAACTATTCCATTATATCTTCAAAATAAAATGAAACTTTTTGTACATACACTTGATGACAAAGTAATATTCTTTGGAAAAAATGTTCACATTCCTAAATCATATCACAGATTTGAAGGTGTCATTGAAAAATTATTTCAGGAAAAAAAAATTACAACAAAAGACGATGATCTTTTATTAAAAATTGAAGAAAAAACATTCTCTCAATTAATTGGTGAGATTAATCCATCAAAAGTAATTGGTTTTTCTACACAAGGTACAAAGAGTACTTATGAAAAAATTGCAAAAGAGATTCCAGATGATGCCTGTATAGTACTTGGAGGATTCCAAAAAGGTCATTTTTCTAATTCAGTTGAAAATGAAATTACAGACCTTTATTCGGTTGGGGATGAATCCTTCGAAGGTCATGTTGTCATTGCTAGAATGCTCTATGAGTATGAAAAAACCATTTTTATGTAGGAAATAAAATTTGCAATCTATTGCAGTCATAGTATAGCCTGGTTAGTATTCGGGGTTTCCAACCCTGTGACGCGGGTTCGAATCCCGCTGACTGCATTGTTTTATTCTATGAGAACCAATTTTTAGGTGTAGATTCAAAGATTACTGTGAAACTAGGAGCAAAAAAAATTGCAATGGAAAGAATGGAAATTCTAATTGAAAATGCAATTAGTAATGCAAAGACAAACCCTGAACTTTCTCAAAGGCAGGCCTCTATTGCTAGAAGAATAAGTACTAGACATAAAATCAGAATGCCTTATAATCTTAGAATGGTTTTTTGCAAAAAATGTAAATCCTTTATTGCTCCTGGAATAAATTCTCGAATTCGTTTAGGAAGAGCATCTGTCAAATCGATCAGAATTTCTTGTAATTTATGCGGGCATACTTATCGTAAAATTATATCTTAATAATTAACAATGATATTTTAACAACTTCAAAATACATATAATTATGATTTCAAAGATTGTTTTGTTAATTCTAGTTGGCTTATTTACAATTTCAATAACTCCCGCATATGCTCAACATCATTCAGGATCTCTGGCACCTCCCATAGATTTTGATGGATTAAGAGTAGCTCTAACTACCATTTTAACTCCAGAAGATTTCATTTATGGTGATCCTAAAAGTGTAAATTTATCAGTTAGATTCTTTGACAGTGATACCAATACAAATATCCAAAGCGTCACATACAGAATTCAGATTTTTCACGAAGATAATTTAGTTGCCAATGAATATTTTTTTGACGATGACGGCAAACTAGATTTAGAAATTAAACCTACATCTCTGTGCCAAAATGAAAATCTTTGGAAATGTACTAAATATTATGGTGAAAAACATGCCATAGCTGGAGCCTATTATGCAAGAGGTGATTCATTGCCTGTAATTCAAGGCCCTGTTTTTGATAAAAGTGGACAATATAGTATTCAAGTTTCCATTGTAGGAGCAACCAATCCAAAAACAATGACCACAAAAGATCTATTGTTTGAAACTTTTTTACATCTTCCACAAAAACAAACATTTCCAATTAAAATCGCAAATGCACAGGAATCTCCAATATCTATAAAATCTTACAACGACAAAATTTCAAATTTCAATTATGATGAATTAACAAATAAAATTTCATATGAAATATCATATGATTCAAACCCAAATCAACATGATTCTAATCTCAACCAAATAATATTATTCCAAAAAGATTTCTCACCATTCAAAACAGGATATGACATTGATGTTTTTGTAGATAATATTCAAATTAATGGTAATCATTTTGATTTTGAAATTTCAAATCCTGATGAAAATATTATTAGAATAAATCTCCCTCATGAAGAACTCATGAAAATCAAAAATAAATCAAATCTCAATGATAATGATACAATAAAAATAGAAATTTTATCTGGTGAACAAATCGATCTAAATGAATTTGATTTAACGTTTGAAAATGGTTTTAATGCAAAAATATCTTGGGATTCTAAATTAAAACCAGGCGAAAAAATCCCACTTACATTTTCTTTCTTTGATGCAAACAATGAGTCTGTCAAAGATATATTGTTTGCATATAGCATTTCTGATTCTTTTGGAAAAGAGATCTGGTCCAATATGGGAATATCTGAAAAATATCTTGGCATTTTATCTCCTCATGGAATTTATCAAGAGTCTGTTTTAATTCCAACTGATGGCAACTATCAATTAAAAATAATTTTAATTGGTCATGATTCTAAAAATTTTGAAAAGTATTTTACATCAAAATCTGACTTTAGTCTTAATTCTGTATCTGTAAACAAAGAAAAATCTGTATTAGTGCCATCTTGGATAAAAAACAATGCTGGATGGTGGGCAGATGGAATTATGGGTGATCAAGAATTTGTTCAATCTATTCAATTTTTGATTAATGAAAACATCATTCACATTCCTGTTACTGAATCAAAATCAACAGGCTCTAAAGAAATTCCATCTTGGATAAAAAACAATGCTGGATGGTGGGCAGATGATTTGATTTCTGAAAGAGATTTTGTCAAGGGAATAGAATTCCTTATCAGTCAAGGGATAATCAGATAATCTAAATTGGAATTTAAGACCAACAATGATTTATTGTCTGGTGACAATTCCAACTAAATTGAGTTTACCTAAATGATATTTAGATAATACTGATAATTTGCATGAATAATTTCTACGTATTTTTTAAATTAAATTTAATAAAATTAATCACCGATCTAAGAATTTGTGCTGAAATATGTTGAATAAACTAGACCCAATATCTCAATGATTTATAAGACGATTCTCGATTTTTTCACTCTATGGCAAAGGTCTATGATGTACCAGCAGACATATTGATTGAAAGACTATCTTCAGCTCTAAAAAATGAAGATATTCCTGCACCTTCTTGGGTTCCATTTGTTAAAACTGGAGCTCATGCAGATAAACCTCCACAAGATAGGGAATGGTGGCATACTAGATGCGCTTCAATTATGAGAAAAATTTACCTTAATGGTCCAATTGGAATTAATGCTTTAAGAAATGATTATGGCGGTGGTAAACCTTCTGGATATGGAGCTGCCCATCATAAAGATGCAGGCGGTGCAATTATCAGAAATGCAATTCAAGGTTTGGAGAAACTTGGATATGTAGAAAAAGTTGAGAAGAAGGGACGTATAATTTCTAAACAAGGAATGCAAAAACTAGATAGATTATCAACAGAAATTCTTAAAGAACTAATCGTTGAAAATCCACAATTGAAAGTATATTCTTAGATACAAAATGAGTTTTCCAGAATCTAATGAATCTCCCGTTGATAACACAAATCATGAATTAGCTGCACAAAAAGAACAAATCCTAAAACAAATTCTAACTCCTGAAGCTAGAATGAGGCTAAATAACATCAAAATGGTAAAACCTGAGTTATCTGAAATGGTAGAACAATATCTCATTGGAATGGCAACTCAAGGAAAGATCCCTGGGCAGATAAATGACGATCAATTAAAGCAAATTTTACTCTCTGCACAACAACCTAAACGTGATTTCAAGATAAATCGAGTATAATACAGAAAAAATATAAATTTAGAAACAAATTTTGTTAATACATGAAAGCCGTTGTATACAATGAATATGCACCAGATGATAATTATGCTAAAATCCTCAAAGTCCAGGATATAGATGACCCAAAACCAAAATCCGATGAAGTAGTTTTCAAAGTAAAAGCTGCCGCTCTGAATTATAATGATATTTGGGGAATGCGTGGAGTTCCAGTTGCAGTTCCATTACCACACGTATCAGGTTCTGATGCTGCAGGTGATGTTATTGCAGTCGGAGAGGATGTAAAAAATATTCAAGTTGGAGATAGAGTAGTTTCTCACTCCAATATGTCATGTAGAGTTTGTAAAGCCTGTACTGACGGTAGAGAATTTGATTGTGTTAAGAGAACCATTTGGGGTTTCCAAACTGGTCCAACTTGGGGAGCATTCCAAGAAGTAACTCATCTTCCTGAAGTCAATGTTTCAAAAATCCCAGAAGGTGTATCATATGATGAAGCAGCAGCTGCATCAATGACTATTCTAACTTCATGGCACATGCTAGTTGGCAGAGCCAAAATCACTCCTGGACAAACCGTCTTGATTATGGGAGGAGGTTCTGGAGTAGGAAGCTTTGGAATTCAAATTGCAAAATTATACAACTGTGATGTTATTGCAACTGCAAGTCCAGACAAACTAGACAAGTGTCTAGAACTTGGAGCAGATTATGCAGTAGATCACAGAAAAGAAGATTGGAGTAAAGAAGTCTTTAAGATTTCAAAAGAAATTGCAAAGAGAAAAGGTGAAGCACCAGGAATTGATTTGTCTTTTGATCATATTGGTGAAACACACTGGAATCAACAATTGCAGTTGTTAAAGTATGGTGCAACCCTTGTTTCATGCGGTGCAACCACTGGATATAATGCAAAGACTGATCTTAGACATGTGTTCTTTAAAGGAACTAACATCTTAGGTTCAACACAAGGAACCAAAGCAGAACTTGACCAAGCCTTGTATTGGATGGGTCAAGGAAAAATCAAAGCAGCAATTGACTCAACTTACACATTTGAGCAAGCAGCTGAGGCTCATACAAAGATGTTAACCGGAAAAGGAATGTTCGGAAAAATCTTAATGAAGCCTGAAGGCGCTTAGTCATTTAATGACTCAGCTCTTCAGAAGTCTCATTTTTGTTCCTGGCAATAACTCAAGGTTTCTTGAAAAAGCTAAAGACCTTCAAGCTGACATTGTTTGTTTTGATTTAGAAGATTCAGTTCCTGATGTAGAAAAACCTAATGCCAGAAAATTAATCAAAACTGCACTAAAATCAAGAAAATTGTACAAATCTTCAATTTTTGTCAGAACAAATTCTCCAAATTCTGGAAAAATTCCAACAGATCTGAAAGAAATTGTTCAAGAAGGAATTGATGGAATTGTAATCCCTAAAGTAAACAATATTGCAGAACTCAAAAAAATTACCAAAACTCTTTCTATCTTGGAAAAAACTAGAAAACTAAAGCCAATTCAAATTATCCCATCAATTGAATCAGCAGAAGGCGTAGTCAACACCTATCATATTGCATCATTTGGAAAACGTGTATCTGCAGTAGTTTTTGGTGTTTTTGATTTGTTAAATGATTTAGGAGTTGAATATACAAAATATTCTGAAGGAGAAAAATACTCTCGAAGGAAAATCGCTGTAGATGCACATGCAGCAGGCGTGGCAGTAATTGATTCGATATGGCAAGATCTTAAAGATCCTAAAGGATTAGAAATTGATTGCAAATTAGGAAAAAGTTTAGGATATACTGGAAAAAGTATCATTCACCCTGATCAAATTTCTGTTGTACACAAATTATTTCATCCAAATAAAAGTGAAATCTTGTGGGCCGAAAAAGTATGTAAGGTTTATCTCGAATCAACAAAGAAAGGAAAGGGCGCTACCACTGTTGAAGGAAAAATGATAGATGAAGTACATTTCAAACAAGCAAAAGCTCTTTTGGAACTTGTAAAGTAGTTTTTTATTCCAATTATTCTAAAACATGTTTCATGCTTGTACTCTTTTCAAATATCTTTTTATCAACAGTCCCACTTACTAAAAATTCTCCTTTTTTAATATCCAAACTTATTTCTTGAAAAATACACTGTAATTTAGAAATTTTTTTACTTTCGCTTAGAACCTTTCCTGATTCGATTATTAATCCATTAAGAATTAAATTTTTAATCTTTCTATATCCTGATGTTTTAGGTACTCTTGATTCTTTCAGAATATGTGGAATGGTATATTCATTATCAAAAAGACACGAAATTATTTTCCTTGACTCTATTTCTCCAAATATCTCTAGAATCAAGTTCTTCAAATCCGAGTCTAGTATAGTGATTATGTATTTTTCATTATTTCTTTTAATTTTGATAATTTTTTTAATACATTCATCTTCAAATTTCTTAACATCTATGTTTGAATTTTTTTTAAGAACTTTTGAAAATATATGAAAATGCTCAATAGATAATTTTATTGACATTCCATGTTCTAAAAACAATTCTCGTTCCACTTTTTTTAAAATGTCTAAATCAAGATTTTTTTTAATTTGAGATGTTAATGAAGATGCAATCATTCTATCTATGCCCGACATGTATTTTTTTGATTAATGGAAAATATTAAAGCACTGTTTTGAGTATCCTGTATGAGTATGACTAAATCAGTAATAGTAATTGATGATGATGAAGATACAGTCAGATTATTTTGTGAATTCCTTGAAGAAAATAATATCCGGGTAATTGGTAATGGATATGATGGGATTACTGCTGTACAATTATACAAAAAAACTAAACCTGATGTTGTACTGATTGATCTAAACATGCCAAATGGTAGTGGATTTTATGCCATCAAAAAAAATTCATGATATTAATCCAAAGGCCCACATAATTGCAGTTAGTGCTGATGGAAGTTTTGCAACTGAAGAAAAATTAGAAAAGCTCAATATTCCTCTGATCCAAAAGCCTTTCAAAATGGATCAAGTGATTTCTATGATTCAAAACTAAAATTCCCATTACTGGAACTTTTCATATAATCTTATATTCGAAATTTAAGATATTATTATGATACAAATGAGTAAACGTGTAACAATCATGATTGACGATGATCTAGATAAAAAACTTCGATTACGTCAAGCAAAAATGATTCAACAAGAACAAACATCATACAGTTATTCCAAAGTGTTAAATGAATCACTGCGTAAAATTTTAAAATAATTTTAGATTCTTTCTTATCTTCAGAATAGATTAAACATGATAAAATATTAATAACTATAGTAAAATGGTTGATCTTCTTGATCCTTCAAATGTGATAACTAGAATGTTTAATGCTCAAAAATATGATGAGATGTATGAATATTGTAAAAATCTACTAGAAAAAATTCCAAATGACATGGTTGCACTACAAAATATTTCACTGTCGTTGATTTATTTAAAAAAATTCGACGAGGCTATAATTTACTGCAATAAGGTTTTAGAAATAAAAAATTCTGATATTTATGCGCTAAAAAATAAGATCTATGCCTTAGAAAATTTAAAGCAATACGAAAAAGTCTTGGAATTAAGCCAAAAAATTCTTGACTATAACTCCAAAGATACTTGGGCTCTAAACAGTATGGGATTGGCACTAAATGAATTAAATCTTCATCAAAAAGCATTGGAATACTATGATATGGTTTTAGGAATAGATCCTAATGATGTTACTGCTTTAATGAATAAGGCAATTTCTTTGAGCCATCTGGGAAAATACAAAGATGCAATAAATTACTATGATATGACTCAGACGATAGACTCAGACTTGAAAGAAATACCTCTTGCAAAATCTCGTTTATTTGAAAAACTAGACATGCTTGATGAAGCGTTTTTAGCTGCGCAAGGAGTTCTTAACAAAGATATGGATAAAATCAAAAATGATGCTAAAAAAAATAAATGCTCTGTTTTCCATCAGTTTTGTGAAGAGGAATTTGAAAAATCTAACAAATAACATACTATCTAAATAATTTTATACACAAACATGATAGAATCAATAATGTTTACTGGTATAGTTGAAGGGATTGGTAAAGTAGAAAAGATTTCTAAAAATACTAAAAATAGGAGTGCAATTGAGATGACAATTAATTTAGGAAAACATGCAAAGGGATTAAAAATCGGTCAAAGCGTTGCTCTAAACGGAGTCTGCTTGACTGCAACAAAACTTTCAAAGTCTAATTGTGTTTTTGAAATGATTGAAGAGACTACGAAAAAAACGGATCTTGGAAATTTGAAAGTTGGTGGAATAGTAAATATTGAACGAAGTTTAAAGGCAGGCGATCGATTAGAAGGCCATTTTGTTTTAGGACATGTTGATGGAGTTGGAATTATCAAAAAAATTTTAAAAAAGCCCAAAGAAGTTCAGGTTTGGTTTGAAGTTCCTAAAAAACTATCAAAATTTGTTGTAAAAAAAGGCTCTATTGCTGTAGATGGAATTAGCTTAACTGTAGTAGATATCAAAAATTCTCTTGCATCAGTATCACTGATTCCTCATACTATTGAAGTAACTAATTTCCATACCAAAAAAGTAGGCGATAAAGTTAATATTGAAACTGACATTCTCGGAAAATACATTCTAAAATAAAGCCAATTATCTACCAATTTAGTGGTAATTACCAATTTTTTAGTAAACTTTATAATTAGACTAACAGGTTTTTTCATATGTCTCTTGAATCTGCATTACAATCTTTAAAACGCGGAGAATTTGTTTTGTTATTTGACTCTGCTGGACGAGAAAATGAAATTGATATGGTTGTAGCCGCAGAATTTGTAACACCTGAGCATATTGCAAGAATGCGTCAACATGCTGGTGGATTATTATGTATTGCAATTGAAAATAATTTTGCAACTTCTTTGGATTTGCAATATATGCATGAAATTCTTTCAGAATCTTCCATTGCAAATAAAGAAATGATTATGGGCTTGGCCCCATACGGTGATCATCCTACCTTTTCATTATCTGTTAATCATTATCAAACATATACTGGAATCACTGATAAGGATAGGTCATTAACAATTACTGAGATGGCAAAAATCTACAATGTTGAAAATAGGCAGAAAAAATTTGCATCATCTTTTAAAACTCCAGGCCATGTTCCATTATTGATTGCATCTAAAGGTTTGTTAGCTGCACGTCAAGGACATACAGAAATGTCTGTTTATTTAACACAACTAGCAGGTTTAACTCCTGTAACCGCAATATGTGAAATGATGGATGCTGAAACTTATTCTGCGTTATCTGTAGAAAAAGCTGAAAAATTTGCAAAAGAAAATGGAATTCCACTAGTTGATGGAAAAGAACTTTTAGAATATGCTAAGGTGAATTAATTTTGAATATTGCCATAGTTGTTTCGGAATTCAATGAAGAAATAACATCTAGAATGCTTGATGTGGCTAAAGAAAAAGCGAACTTGATGAAATTGAAAATATCCTATATTACTATGGTACCTGGAGCCTATGATATGCCTATAATTGTAGATTCATTATTGAATAAAAAAAACGTTGATGCTGTAGTTACTTTAGGTGCTATCATCAAAGGACAAACAAAACATGATGAGGTGATATCTCATGCAGCAGCAAAATCTTTGACTGATTTATCATTAAAATACAAAAAACCTGTTTCTTTGGGAATATCTGGCCCTGGAATGCAAGAAAGACATGCATATGCTAGGATTAGACCTGTAGCCGAACGTGCTGTTGAAGCCGTTGTAAAAATCTATGAAGAATTGAAAAGGATTCAAAAATGATTCAACTTAGCATATTAAAAATTTCTGAATATGGTCCGTGGACCTTAACTTTAGGTAGTGATAGAGAGCATGAACTCCAAATGCTTCAAGCTTCACTATACAAGGAAGTACAAAAATTATTTTCTGAAAAAAACTGTATAGTATTTCTTAATAGATCTGATGAATTTTTTGTGGTTTCAAATGGTCTAAACTTGGAAGATCATATTCAAATTCAAAAAAAATTAGAAAAATTATTTGATATTAGATTAACAATATCTATTGGCATTGGAAGTTCTCCCTTTGAAGCAAATTTGAAAGCGTATGAAGGAAAGAAAAATAAAATTATTTTAAACAAGGAGCATAATATTTTTGGTTTTATTAATGGAGACTCTGATTCTAAAGTTTCTATAATGCATTTAGATGTAGATGATCTTACTTCAAGAAGAAAAACTGCCTCTCCATATGAAATATCATCCATAATATTTGATTTATATTCAAAAATGTCTAAATTCTTTTTAGAGAAAAATTCTCTTACATTTTTTATGGGTGGTGATAATTTTATGGTAGTTTCAAACGATGATGCAAAAAAATCTGTACAAGATTTTATCAACATAACAAAAAATAATGATAAAATTTCTTTGAATTGCGGTATAGGTAATGCAAATACTAGTAGAGAAGCTGTAAAATTAGCCACGAAATCCCTTGATACTATAAGGGAAATTCGAGATTCGGGCAAAGAAAAACCTGAAGTTTATGAATTATCATGTTGATTAAAAATGTCAGTGTCTTATCAGGACAAAATTTAGATTTTATTTCAAATACAGATGTAGAAATTCAAAAAAATAAATTCAAAAAAATAAATTCAAAGATCAAACCAAATCCACAAGAGTCTGTAGATTGTGAAGGGTTATTGATGATTCCTGGATTCATTAATGCACATACGCATATTGGAGACTCGATTGGAAAAGATGTTTCTTTAAACAAGACAGTTAATGAAAAAATACATCCTGTTTTTGGTGCTAAATCAAAAATCCTCAAAAATACATCCAATGAAAACCTCGGAAATTTTATGAAAAATTCATGTTATTCTATGCTTAGAAAGGGAATCACCACTTTTGTTGATTTTAGGGAAGGTGGATTGGATGGTGTTCTTTTATTGAAAAAAGTACTTGATGACATACCTTTACGTTCGATAATTTTAGGACGTTTAGAATTTTATCATGGAGATAAAGAAATTCAAAAAAACTCCTCTTTTCCAAGCACCAAATCTGGCGAATTTCTTAAACTGTTAAAAAAATGTGACGGTATTGGAATTAGCGGTGCAAATGAAAATAGCACATCCGTATTGAATTATTATTCAAAAATACCCAAAATTCGTGCAATACATTCTGCAGAAACCAAACAAAGCACTACAAAATCAAAAAAAATTACAGGAAAATCTGAGACAATCAGAGCATTGGCCATGAAGCCTGATTTTTTGGTTCATATGACTTATGCTTCAAAATCTGATCTTCAGATGGCCTCTAAAAAAACAAGAGGAATTGTAATTTGTCCCCGAGCAAATTCCTCTCTTGCTGAAGGAATTCCTGATATTGAATTAATGCAAAAGGCTGGTTGTACCATAGGATTAGGCACAGATAATGTAATGATAAATTCTCCTGATATGTTTCGAGAAATGGATTTCATTTGGAAAGTAACAATGGGATTGCATAAAAAAAGAATAGATGCAAAAGAAATTCTGAAAATGGCAACTGTAAATGGTGGAAAAATATTAAATAAAAATATTGGAGTAATTGCTCCTGGAAAAATTGCCGATTGTATTTTTCTTGATAAACATGCATTGGATTTAGAACCGATGCATAATCCATATGCATCAATTGTTCATAGAGCTTCTGAATCTACAATAAAGGCTGTAATGATTGGAGGAAAAATAGTACATGGAAAAATCTAATCCGTATGTAATACTCAGTGCAGCAATTTCTATTGATGGAAAAATTGCTACTAATGTAGGACATTCTGATCTTTCATCAAATGAGGATTTTGTTAGATTACATAAATTAAGAACGAAAGTTGATGGAATCTTGATTGGAAAAAATACTGTCATGAAAGATAATCCTTTACTGACTGTACGTTATACTAAAGGAAAAAATCCTGTTAGAATAATACTTGATTCTAAAGGTGAAATATCATCCAAATCTAAAATATTACAAACATCCAAAAAAGTTCCTACAATTATTGCAACATCAAAACAAATCACAAAATCTAATCTTCAAAAATTAAGAGAGTTTCCTGTTGAAGTGATTATCACTGGAGAAAAGTCTGTAAATATCAAATCTCTCTTGAAAAAACTCGCACAAAAAAATATTAAAACTATTCTTGTTGAAGGTGGTGGAACTGTAAATTGGGAATTTGTCAAACAAAATATTTTTGATGAATTAATCATTACAATTTCTCCTTTTCTAATTGGTGGAAAAAATGCAATATCTTTTGTTCAGGGCGATGGATTTGACAAAATATCAAAATCGCCTAATCTTCAACTTAAATCAATTAAGAGGCTCAAAAATCATCTGGTTTTGAATTATCTGAAAGTGTAAGTTATTATAGTTAATTTGAAATAAAATTACAAGAAATTGGCAGTAAAAAAGAAAACTACAACAAAAAGAAAAGCTACAACAAAGAAGGCTGCACCAAAAAAGAAAGCTGCACCAAAAAAGAAAGCTGCACCAAAAAAGAAAGCTGCACCAAAAAAGAAAGCAACTAAATCAAAAGCTAAAAAAGCAGCATTTGGTGGATATGCAATTAGTTTTGCAGGGCGTTCTGAAACTGTAGAACAAGTATTTGGTAAAAAACCAATTGCACCAAGTGAAATGACTAAAAAGATTTGGGCATTTGTAAAATCAAAAAGCCTTTCTAATCGTTAAACCCAAATGTTAGCGAGATTTCGTTAACAAATTTCTATCTTTTAATTATTTTTTCTGAAATCAATAAGATATAGATATTAGATTTAATCTGAAACTTACATGTCTACTGCATCATTACGACGCGATCATGAACTAATAGAAAAGGTCATCAAAGCTATGGAATCTACCATTCAATTGTTAAATGATGGTAAACAAATCCCTGAATTCATACTATTACCTGTAATCGATTTTTCAAAAAATTTTACAGACGTTTGTCATCACAGTAAAGAAGAAAAATCATTATTTCCAGCTTTAGAAAAAGCTGGATTGCCTTCCAACATGGGGCCTATTGCTATGATGCTAATTGATCACCAACGTTCAAGAGAAATTGGTTCCGAAATGGAAGCATCAGCAAAAGAATATCTTTCATCAGGCGATTCGACAAAATTGGTTAGTGACATGCAACAATATGTTGAACATATTACTGAACATTTGTGGAAAGAGAATAACAAATTGTTCATGATGGCTGAAGCAAGATTACAATATGTTTCAGAAAAAGTCGATAAAGAACTATCTGAAATTGAAAAATCTAAACTTGATGAGCTTGGGAAAACTAGAGAACATTATGAAAAATTAGCCGAAAATCTTGCAAAAGATGTTTCTGAGCAGGGAAGTTAGATTTGTCACATAGCATATTTGGTCAAGTCACTTCAGTGAGAAAATTCGTTAACGGTGATATTGAAATCGATTTTTATCATGAAGATGATTTAACCACATATCGATATTCATCTGATCCCAATAGATTAAGTAATTTTCCTAAGGAACTGATAGAAACTCTAATTCCTACTCTGGCTACTGATATTTGCATTGAGATTTTCTTTGGGGATGATGGAAATCCAACACATATTCAACTAGAAGAATGTGGTGATGAGGACGATCTAGATGATGAAGAATTTGATGATTCAGAGGAATAATATCTCTTAATTCAAATAATTTATTCTACGTAGTGATGGTGTGTTAAATTATCATAAAATCTAACTGATTTCAAATTTACAAATTCTAGCATGCCATATCTTGATAATTCTCTTCCAAATCCACTGTGCTTAATTCCCCCAAATGGGATTCTTGGATCTGAAATTACCACATTGTTCACACTTACAATACCTGATTCTATTCGTCTTGACATTTTATCTGCTTTAGCAAGATCTTTTGTCCAAATACTTGCGCCTAGACCAAATTCACTCTCATTAGCTAGTTTGACTGCCTCACTTTCATTTTCTACAATTGTAATAGGAGCAACTGGCCCAAAAGTTTCTTCTTGTGCTATTCTCATGTTTGGTTTGACATTTCTAAGAATTGTTGGTTTGTAAAAGAATCCTTTCCCTTCTATTTCAGAACCTCCTAAAAGAATTTCTGCACCTTTTTCTTTCGCATCTTCAACTATTCCTGAAATTGTTTCTAATCCATCTTTACTTGAAAGTGGCCCAATGTCAGTTTCAATTGACATAGGATCTCCTACTTTGAGTTGAGATGCTTTTTTAATAAATAATTCAGTGAATTCTTCTGCAATATTTTTTCCAACAAAAAATCTTTTTGATGCAACACAACTTTGACCACAATTGATGAATCTGCCTTTTACCGCTCCCTCTGCTGCTTTTTCAATAATTGCATCATCTAATACTATGAAAGGATCACTTCCACCTAATTCTAATACACACTTTTTCAAATTCTTTGCAGCTCTTTCACCAACTTTTGCCCCTGCATTGGTACTACCAGTAAAAGTTACAGCATTGACATCTGAATCTATAAGATGATTTGCAGATTCGACACTTCCGACAACCGTTTGAAAAATTCCGTCAGGCATACCCGATTCAGAAAATGCTTTTTCAATTTCAATACCTGATTGCATTGTCACTCTAGATGGTTTCATGACAATCACATTTCCTGCCATCAAACAAGGAGCTGCAAATCTTAATGCTTGCCAATAAGGAAAATTCCATGGCATAATTGAACCTATTACTCCAAGTGGCTCAAAAGTTAGAAAACTTTTTCTTGCATCTGTGTTTAATACTTCGTCCGAAAGAAAACTATCTCCGTGATCTGCATAAAATTCTAAAGCCCATGCACATTTTTCAACCTCTCCTATTGATTCTTTGAGTGGTTTCCCCATTTCTGATGTAGCTACTGTTGCAAGTTCTGTTTTGTTCTTCTTTAGATGTTCTACTAAATTGTAAATGTAACTTCTTCGTTTCTCATAATCTTTTTTCCATTCTGGATATGCTCTTTTTGCTTTTCCTACTAAATCAAACACTTGACTTTTGTCCATTGCTGAAAATGTTGTAATTTTCTCTCCGGTGGATGGATTTACTGTGGATATCTGGCTCAAGGATTTTTCCGAGTTTTCCTCCTATTTATTTTAGTGACCTGTTTTTCTAATTTTTTATCTGATAAAATATCAAAACGTTTGTTGCATGTCTTTTTTGATCTCATCAATTTTCTTTTGATATGCTTTTTTAGATTTATCGTTCTTTTTTAGATTCAAAACATTTTGACATGATGGACATTTAAACATCCCATCAAGAGCACTTTCAAATGTTACTCTAGGACAATCTTCATTACCGCAATGATAGAAATCTGAGGCATTTTCATAATCTAATCTTTGTTGTAATCTTTCATCAATTTTCTTCTTTTGATTCTCAATAAAATGTTCAACCTCTTCTCTTCTAGTTCTCCATCTGTAGACAAACCATCCTTTTCGTTCGTCTTTAACTCTAATTCCTGTAATGAGAGATTTTCCAAATAAATCATACAATACTTTTCTTACCATGTTGATTCTAAGACCTGTAGAGCTAGCAATTTCTTCATCAGTAGCATCTTCAGCTTTTAGAAGAGATCTTGCTACTTTGAGGTATTCATCCCCCCCAATCATTGAAGCAATTCTAACAAAAGGATCTTCGTATTTGTCTACCAACTCTAATGACTCCTGATTTTCTACTATTAATCCCTTGTTTCTTTTACCTGCACGTTTTTGCCTTTTTTGGTGGGTATGATCTTTCTTTTTGCATTCGGAAACTCTTTTTCAAATTGTATACCGTTTTGGATACGATCTAAGAGAATTGCTAAAGCACTAATCTCTGAATGAGGTTGACTGCCAACTCCAACATTATAATCTGCCAATTCATAAATCTCTCTTGGAACTTTTTCAGCCCCTACAACAACTAACAAATCTTTTTCAGCTCGAATTTCTTCTTGAGCCTTATTGATACTTTCACCATACATTGAAAGATGAACAATTTTGAATCCTTCTTCTTTTTTCTTTTTTACAATATTTTTCCATTTTTCAATAAATTCAATCTTGAAATTACCTCCCCAGGTATTGTTAATTTTTTCAATGGTATCTTTTATTTCTGGATTGATTTCAGTCATGTAGATTTTCTCTGCACCAAATCCTCTGGAAACAAGTGCAACATGAGTTGTCACTCTGTCATCTCTTACTAATCGTTGTCCAATTCTAACTACTTCAATTACCAAATGTTTTCTCTGCTCCTTCCCATGCATTGTTTTTTGGTTTATGATAATTCTGACTTTGTACGATTTCTTTGATTAATTCTTTTAATTGTGGAATATTTTTTCCAGTTTTTGCAGAAACTGAAATCACTTTTTTATTTTCTTTTAAATTAAGAAATTCAATCTTTCGTTCAATTTCATCATTTTCTAATAAATCTGATTTGTTTAGAGCGTAAACTACCTTGTCTTGTTCTACTCCCAACTCGCTCAAAGTTCTCATACAGCTAGAAAACTTCTTTTTCAATTCAGAAATTGAATCATTAATGTCAATTACTAAAATGATTACATCTGTATGTATCAATTCTTCTAGTGTTGATTTGAATGCATCAATCATGTATGCTGGTAATTTACTGATAAAACCAACTGTATCTGCAATTAGAAATGCCTCTTGATCTATCATGACTCTTCGTGTAGTTGTAGTGAGAGTCGTGAACAGTTCTTTACTCTGACTTCTTGTTTCACCAGTAGTTTTGTTAAACAATGTTGTTTTTCCTGCAGATGTATATCCTGCAAGTGAAATTGTCTTGAATCCCATTCTTTTTCGCCCTTGTCTGTGAAGCTCTCGTTGTTTTCCAGCTTTTTCAAGCTTTGATCTAATTGTCTGCATTCTATGTTTAATGTCGTTATAGTACACATCAACTTCGAATTTTCCTATCCCCATAAATCCAGGCTGTTCTCCCATATTTGCAAGTCTGACTTTTTCTTTAGCTCTTGCCATTTCATATCTTAATTGTGCTAATTTCACTTGTAATTTTGATTCTGCACTTGAAGCTCTACTCTCAAAAATTTCAAGAATTAATGCTTCTCTATCTAATACTTCTCTGTGTAATACTGTGGCAAGATTATAGTTTTGACTTGGTTTTAAAATCTCATCAAATATGATTACATCTGGTCTTAATTTTTCAGATATTTCTTCTAATTGTTCCACTACTCCTCCGCTGATGCCATACTTTGGTTTCTGAAGATAATTTTGTCTGATAACATGCACTACTTCATACCCTGCTGCATCACACAATCCTTTTGCCTCGTTAATCGAGTCCTCCTGATCATAAGTGATTAAAATCGCAGAATTCATTCTAATTCATCTTTTTGATCGAATCTAAGATAATTGTATTGGACATGTTTTGGAAATTAACCTGATTTTTTTAGTGCTTTTTCTATATTCATATTCAAGACTATTTCTGCAATATCACTAGCATATTCAGAAATTCTTCGAATATTTTCAGTCATTCTTCTTACTCTGTAAATCTCCTCATCATCTTTTAATGATTTTGAAGCATCTCTTACTTTTTTCTCAAATTTTGCTATTTCCTTAGTTTTTGAAATTGTCTCTTCGGCTTGATTATAATCTTCTTTGAATAATGCAAGACATGCATCATCTAAAACAGATAAACAAAACTCATTCATTTCTTGTATTTTTTGCAAAATCTCCTTTTTTACAGGTTTTTTAAATTCGATAAGATCTTTTGCAATAAAAGCCGCATGATCTCCTGTTCTTTCTATATTTTTTACAACCAATCTGTATCCTAAACAATTTCTAGCATTTCTAAATCCCATCTCTTTTAACATGTGTTCATTTTGAATTGCAATTTTTAATTGTCTGATAATATAAAATCCAAATCTGTCGACTTCATCATCTGTGTTTATGACTTCTTGGGCCAATTCTAAATTATTTTCTTTTACAGCTAAAATTGCATCACTTGACATTGATTTTGCTAAATGAATCATTCGTTTGAAAGCACCATCAACTGATAATTCTAACAAATTAACAAGAACCTGCACTGTTATTCCGCCACTGGAATCAGCAATTATCTCAGAACCCATCAACATTCGTTTTACAGCTTCTTTTACTGTATTTCTCTGATGGGCACTTAATCTACCGTTTTTTGGTTTTACATTGATTGTCTTGAATCCTAAAAAGTATAATGAAATTAATTTTCTAACAATTGAAGATGCTTCTTCTTCTCCATCTATTTCAATAACTGCATCTTCTTTTTTCTGAGTTCTCGATTCAAATTTTGGTGGGTAAAGCTCTAATGTCGATGAACCTTTTCGGACCATTCTTATTTGATCTCCTTGTTTCAGACCTAATTCCATAATCCATTGCTTTGGTAATGAAACTATGTATGATGACTTGCCAGTAAACTGAATTTTTCTTGTTTCTCCCCCTTCTTCCATAATCTAAATGGAAAATTCCATTCTATATAGTTTAGGCTATATAATATAGACTAGCATTGAACTAATATTTAGAAAAAATTCTTCTAATACTAATGGACCATGTTCTGAAGTTACAGTATTCCCTTGATGCATTATTTGGAAATGGCACATCAAAGTCATTACCTAAAAATATTGAAATGACCTTTTCACGAAAAACAGGTAGAATCAGAACAGTATCTTACAAAGGAAAATTACTTTGTACTTTGAGAATTGATGGAAGTTTAGCTATCAGTACTTATTTTGCTCAGATGCTACTAAAAAATAAAAAATTCAAAGAAAACTGTGTCGAGATAAATGCTGATGCCGCACCTTATGTGGAACAAGGAAGATCCGTATTTTGCAAGCATGTAGTGTCATGTGGAAAAAACGTTCGTATCTCTGCAGATACTCCTGTCTTGTTCAAAAATCAAGTAATTGCTGTTGGAAGGGCCATATTGTCTTCTGATATGATTTCTGATTTTGATAGGGGAGTAGCCATAAAAGTCAGAGATAGTTTAAAAAGTCGTAATGAGGAAATAAGATCATGATGCGTGGAGGAAATCGCGAAATGCGAAGAATGATGGACAAGATGGGTCTAGACATGAATGAACTATCTAATGTCCAAGAGGTAATAATTAAAACTGATAAAAAAGAAATAATCATTTCAAAACCATCCGTAACTGAAATGAAGGCAAAAGACAATTCTATTTTTACTGTCACTGCAGATAGTTATGAAGAAAGAGAACTAGAGGTTCCAATTTTCTCTGAAGAGGACATTCAACTTGTTAGTCAGCAGGCTGGTGTTGATGAGGAAAAGGCAAAAAGTGCTTTAGAGGAGGCAGAAGGCGATCTTGCAAGAGCAATCTTACTCTTGACTACTGGATAATCCTCAAAATTTTCTTATTTTGTGCCTAAAAATGAATGATTTAAGTAATGGAATTACTAGATTTGTAGTATAATGAGCAGTATGGCTGAATCCAAGGTAACTGGAATTATCAAATCTCTAAATGCCTTGGAAGATGATTTAGATTCCTTAACCAGCAAAGTTGGGGATATGAAAAAACAACTTGCCATGAAAAGTCTATCTGAAATTGATAATTTGTTAGCAAAAACTAGAGAAATGGCAACTAAAGAGGCTGAAACTATCATTAACGCATCAAAAGAAAAGGCAACTGCTGAATCTGCAAAAATTGCTCAAGAAGGTGATGCAAAATTATCTCAAATTCAGTCAAATATCAATACTAATTTTGATGAAGCAGTCAAACATGTAGTGTCAACTGTTTTGAAAGCATAAACCTAAATTTCATACCTCATTTCAAAAATTATAGATCCCCTACTGAATTCTCGTATTGGACTTGCTACAACTTATGGTAAACCATACTATAGATTTTCAACTTCTCTAAAAACTCTCAATCTATCCTTTGATTCTATTCTTCCTGAAGAAATTCATAATTTTTCGGGACATTTTGTATTCACTACTAGGGAAGAATCTCCTGAAAACTGTAAAAAAATTTTATTTCACGAGGATGTCCTTGAACATCATCCTACTGTAATTAGAGGAATGATGATGCAAAAACTTAATCTTGATTTTGAAGAAGAGAATTTAATTTTAGGAATAGATCCTGGACAAAGGATGGGATTATCAATTTTTTATTATGGAGTAGAAATTGAAAGATCAGTTCATACTTCTATTGAAGAATTGGTTTTTCATCTTATAGGGATTTTAGGTGGTCTTAGAGCAAAAAGAAAAATTCTAAAAATTGGAGATGGTAATATGAAGATAGCAAAACAAATTGTTTCAATGTTGAATCTTAAATTCTGTTCATCATTTGAATTGGAATTTGTAGATGAGAGTAAAACTAGTTTGAAAATCAAAAATTTTAATCAAAGGGGAAAACGAGATATGCTTTCTGCAAAATATATTTCTCAAAGAGATGGGTATAGACATTCTATTCTTCCTCTTTCAATTACTGGGTAGAAAATGTAATTTTTTTAATTAAAAATACTCCAAAATTATAATGATTTTAAATTCTTTGATTTACTTTGAATCTATTATATGATGAAAGTATGAGAATATCATAAGTTTTATAATTATTTTGAAAAAAAATGAAATAATTTGTCAAACACGTATATTATTACATGTTAATTTTTCAAAAAACATGGTTTTAAAATCAGCTATACATATTTATTGAACTTTTCGAGTTTTATTTGAAAATAATATTTTTGATCGATACAAAACATGAAATATTTTCAAGTTTTATTACAATTTCTTATAAATTACATCGATCCATGCTTATATAGTTATGAATTCTATATCTTATTACCAAGATGACTTGTAAAGGAATTTGTGTTAGATATAAGGCTCAAAAGCCTGTTGGCACTGGAAGATATGCTTCTGGACAACGTCGATGCCAGATTTGTGAAATATTCATCAAATGGGAAGGACTATGGTGTCCATGTTGTGGATATAGATTAAGAACAAAGCCACGTAATTTGAAATACAAAGCAAAATTACGTGCTAGAGTTGAGGCTGATTCTATGGAAGCTGCAGCAGCTACTGAAATTGAATCAGAAGTTCAAGAAGTTACTGTGAAGGCAAAATCTAAAGCTAAAACTGCTAAAACTAAAGCAACTAAATCTAAAACCAAAGAAAAAACTCCATGTAAATATTGTGAGAAACTCTTTGTTTATCCAGATAAACATGAGAAGAATTGCAAGAAGAACACCGAAGTTATATCTTCTCAGAAAAGTGAATCAATAGCAATAAAAGCATAAGATTTGTTCATAGCTTGTTGACCTCTCCAAATGGATTTTTCCACAAAATGGTAAATTTGGAGAGTCGTAATTTTTCTTTACAAATTCAAAAATTTGAAAATGGTTATTTTATTTCAGTAACAGAAGGATCTAACAAATTAGGTTCAATGGTAATATCATTATCAACAGGACCAACTCCTATTACAACTACAATAATTCCATCAAGAACAGAAACTCTTTTTCTAAAACTTATTTCTGAACGTATTAGTACTAGAATGAAAGGAATTGCTTTAGTTTCTACTTTTATTCAAAAACCTTTAGAATCAAATACTGCAAAAGCCTTAATGTCTGAGATTATGGAGATGATTGAGAATGAGTGATTTAAGAAGTTACATTTCACAGATCAAAAAAATAAATGAATTAAAAACAGTAAAAAATACGGTTTCAACAAAATTTGAAATTGCTGGAGTTACAGCCAAGGTTGACGGTTCTCATGCTGTCTTGTTTGAAAAAATCAAAGAAAGTGATTTTAGATTAATTGCTAACTTAGTTGGTACTAGAAAACGATTTGGTATAGCAGTTGGTGGAACTGAATCTAATATTCATGAAAAAGTAATTTCAGCAATAAAAAAAGCAAAAAAACCTAAAATTATTCCTTCGGGAAAATTCATGGAAAATAAGCAAAAAAACCTCTTTTCCATGCCTATAGTGACTCATTTTGAAAAAGAATCTGGTCCATTCATTACATCATCTATTGCATATGCCAAAAACCCTGAAACTGGAAAACAAAATTCATCATTTCATAGGATGATGCCAATTGATAAAAACCATCTTTCTATAAGGATGGTTGAAGGTCGTCATTTACACAGATGTTTTATTGATGCAAAAGATCATGGTGAAGATCTTAAAATTGCTATTACAGTAGGAGTACATCCTGCAATTTCAATCGCTGGTGCGTACCAAGCTGATTGGGGTAAAGATGAAATTGACATTGCAAATTCTCTTTTGAATGGAAAATTAACTTTAACACAACTTCCTGTGTCAGGATTGAATGTACCTTCTGGTGCTGAAATTGTAATGGAAGGAAAAATTCTTCGTGATAAAACCCATCCTGAATGGATGGTTGAAATGCTTCAGACATATGACCATAAAAGAACCCAACCAATTTTCGAACTTGAAAATCTATATTTTAGAAATAATCCTATTTTCCATGATGTTCTTTCTGGATATTCAGAACATAGATTGTTAATGGGAATGCCAATTGAATCAAAACTTAATGGAGAATTGAAAAAATCTTTTTCTCAAACTAAACAAGTTTCAATGACTAATGGTGGATGTAATTGGTTGCATGCTGTAGTCCAAATTAAAAAGAAAAATGATTCTGACCCAAAAAAGATTATTAAAAAAACATTCGAATCTCATCGTTCACTGAAACAAGTTACTGTAGTTGATGAAGATATTGATCCTAATAGTGCAGAATCAGTAGAATATGCCATGGCTACAAGATTTCAGGCAGATAAAGATCTGGTAATCCTCAAAAATGTACGTGGTTCTAGTCTTGATCCTTCTAGTAATCAACAAAAATTACAAACTGCAAAAATGGGCATTGATGCAACTAGACCTCTTTCTAAACGTCCTGAAGGATTCGAATTAGCAAAAATCCCCAAAATTGAGAAAATTAAACTAGAAAAATATTTCAAATGAGCATAATTGACTGATTAAATTAAATTGGATAAATTTAGGAATAATTATTAGATAAAATGTCCTCAGAAAATCCCAATATTGCAGAAAAGAGTCCTTCCGAATCACATGCAGAAGTGATTGTCAGAATGTTTCCATCCGATGCTAATCCGGCAGGAAATGTATTTGGTGGTGAAATTTTAAAGCATATTGACATGGTAGCAGGAATTGTTGCTCAGCGACATGCTCAGTCAAATGCAGTTACTGTATCAATGGACAGTGTTAATTTTTTGAAACCTGTCTTTGTTGGAAATGTTCTCACATTAAATGCCAGAATAAATTATGTTCATAAATCATCAATGGAAATTGAAGTTAAAGCCGAAGCTGAAGATATCGTCACGGGAATTAGGACTGTTACTGGAACTGCATTTGTTACATTTGTAGCACTTGATAAAAATGGAAAACCAAGATCTGTTCCTAAATTATCTCTTAAAACAGATGATGATAGAACAAAATTTGAAGAAGGCAAAATCAGAATGGATAACAGATTAAAGAATCGACAAAAATAATGTGTGCTTTAATAGATCCATTTAAGAATAGTGACAACTATCTTTAGTTAATGTCCGAACAAGGAAAAAATAATGAATGGGATTCTTTGTGGGCCGAATACACCAAATCTCTTGAAAATTGGAAATCTCTTTTTGAGCAAATTCAAAAAGCAAGTAATGAAATGCAATCAAAATTCAATGATGTTTGGGATAAAGCAACTGTTGAATCTAGTACTGACACCATGAAATTATTTGGTGAGAATTGGCAGAAAGCTCTCAATGAGGCAGGAATGAATTCATTCAAAGAGTTTGGTGAGAATTGGCAGAAAGCTCTCAACGATAGTAATACAGCTTCTTTCAAACAATTTACAGAAAATTGGCAAAAAGCACTTAGTTCATCTGGATTAGAACAGATGAATGCTTATGGTGAAATGATGAAAAAGTTTGCTGAAACTTGGACTTCAATGTGGCCAAAATCCAAATAAATTAATAAATTGAGAGACAAATTTCTCTTTTTTACTTCATGATTGTTTTTGGAAAACTACATCTTTCACTTTCTAATAGAATTTTTTGATAGAAACGATGAAGAAACAAATCAACAAAACATAGAAAGAATAAAAATATGATCAATCCATAATTATTTTGTGTCTGTTACACAAAATGAATGCTTTATTGAATTATCTTGTTTTGATGATTTAGCAAGATATTCTTGTGCATCTCACGAATATCCTAAAAGAGTATATTCTCAAGAATTTGATGGATCTAGGATTCTTTCAAGTACTCTTGCATTAGCAAATACTTTGTTGATTTTTTATGTTCCGATGCCAAAAACTGGTAGATATGTTTCATATCATGTCATTGCAGGAAAGGAAATTTGTGACATTGTTGAATCAACAAAAACTACTTCAAATTATGCACCTATCATTCATATGAAATCTAAAATTTCTTCATTGCCAAAAAAATCAAAAAACATCTCTGATCAATTTCATCCAATCCAAGTAAAGGATTTGGGTAGCTTAGCACGGCTAACATATGATCCAGAATTCCCTGATGAACAAAAACTCACACTTTATACATTACCATACAAAAAGTCCTGGGTAATTGGCTACATTACATCTTTAGAAATGGATGAAGTGTATTATAATTTCAATTATGTAGAATTGGAATCTGAGCCAACAAAACATTTTCTTAAATATCAAGGATTTCAAGGACAAGATCCTGAATTCTCTAATGATTTTGTTCATGGCTTTTCATATTTACCAATCATCAAAATCAAAAATGAACATTCTATTTTTGGATTATCTGATTAATTTTTGAATTTTTCTATCTGATCAATTCCTGAATCTTCTTTCTTGATTCTTCAACTAATCTTTTCATGACTGGAATGTAAATCTCTGCAGAATATGCGACTTCGATATCTTGATAATTTTCAATACTTGTGAATGCTGACGCCACAACCTGTTTTTCTTCCACTTTAGGCTCATTTTGTTCATGTCTTTTATGATTAATTACTTCCAAAAAAATTGGTAACTGTCTTCTGATTTCTACATTCAATTCAGCTCGGGATCTTAATTTTTGATTATTCAAATTTATCTTGATTTCTTGATTAATATCATCTTTGTATCTATCTGATGCTCTGATCATTATCTTGATTTCAGGTAGTTTTTCAAATTTATTTCTGAAAGAACGTATTTTGTTAATAAAATCTGGATATGGATTTTTGTGTTCCTCAGTATATTTTTCTGAATACCATTCTAAAAATTTTATAGCGTTTTCATCATTTTTCATTTTTGCCTTTTCATAAATTTTCTCTTCAGAAATCTGCTCTACAAATAATCCAAAATCTCTGTCTACTTCCTCAAAAATTCCTCCAATTATATTATCTAATGATGTAATGTATTGATCAAAAAAATAACTTACATAATATGGCTCAGGATCATATTGTTTGATTTGTTTTAAAGCAATCTCGCATTTTATTATAGCTTCTTCAGCATTCATTGGGATTTATCATGATTGATTGTAGCATATTTTGATTGTGTTTTTAAGCTAGTAGCCAATTCTTTAAAAATCTCATTTACGCTAACATCCACCAAATTTATTGTAGCGTTTTCTTTCACAATCTGATTTTCAAATTTTTCTTTAATTGCAAATGATACTGAAGACCAATGAAGAGTTCCTTTCAATTGTTCATCTACCGTTGAATTGGTTGTAGGGAAATTTGCTGGAGAAAAAACAATTCCATTTGTCCATTGCATGGTGGGTATTCCTCCCCCTGACGATCGTGTACTAAATGCTATTTGTTTGACCCAGTCCTCAAATCTATATTCAATTACTTCATGAATTATCAGTTTTTTCCATGGTTCAATTGAAATTTCCATCAATTCTTATTGAAAATTCACAGTAATAATCCTATTTTTTGAGCCTGTAATGACTATAATCTTGAATATTTGTAATAAATTGATTTTTTGATTTGTATTATCAAAAAATCATCGCTTAATTACTAGAAATTAATCATTATTTTTTATGATAAAGAAATGGGCTGATTTTTTAATTTCTGAAGTTAGTTATGATTCTGAACATTTAATCTCAATTGCAACTAGACATCAGGATACCGATCAAGGTATTACAAAAGGTCAACCTGTAGATCGATTAACAATTGCCTCTGATATTAAGAATGGAAAATTCTATGTTACCATTTACAGTGGAAATAATTCTTGGAAAAAAGGCCATAAAATTCACACTTTCTCCATTGATGGAAGTCCTTATCTTCGTATTGATAAAAACAAGGCAACTTTAGACTATCTTGGCGATTTACCCGAGTCCTCATTTGTGAAATCTTTACAAATACAAGAATTAGAATCAAAACCCGAACCAGTAATAGAACCACCTTCTAGTCCTAGAGGTTCATTACCAAAAGAGTCCGCAGAAGAACTTCCTCAAGAGTTAGATCTTGCACCCGAACCAGTAATAGAACCAGAGGAAGAAGAAGCTACTCCTGAACAATTATCACAGGTAAATGATTTACAACAACAGATAGATGATTTAGAAAATATTCTATCACATCAAAATTTCCCTAGTTCTAATCATGAAGAAGCTACTCCTGAACAATTATCACAGGTAAATGATTTACAACAACAGATAGATGATTTAGAAAATATTCTATCACATCAAAATTTCCCTAGTTCTAATCATGAAGAAGCTACTCCTGAACAAT